>JBATKL010000315.1:0-1981 GCA_049669385.1 Candidatus Electrothrix sp.
CTAATGGCACGACCTTAAGCGGATGACCACAGGATTACACCGCTTGTCTTCTTGGTACTGTCAAACGAGGATACGCCTTTGGACGACGCTTCACAGCCCGCGGTTCACTGCGACCCGGTCTATTTCCTACCTGATATCCGGCAACTGCTTTCAAAAGAACCCTATACAATCCTGGGAGTTTCTTCTTGGCCATCAAGAATATTTTATCTCTGAACGCTTCAAGGGCTTGTACGGTTCCTTTGAAGCTTATTTCTCTTGGCAAAATTCCAAACAAAGAAGCTGACTGAGCTATTACTGTACGTATTAGATTGTAAGCAAGGAGATGAACTCCGATTTCCTTACGAATCATCTCCGGCGTTTTGCACCGCAGAACATCCATCTGGAGAGTCTCCTTGATTGAGCGTAAATCTACTTCGATAAGCCACCGCTTGACATAAAGATCAGCGAGTTCCTTTTTGGTAACTTTCTTTGGGTCCAGCAAGGTAGATGAAATAACTTTCCCTCCCGCTTTTATTTCACGGATGGTCAATGTGTCGGGCATAGTATTATAAGTTGCTTCATCCATCCACTCAGGACGTGCAGGTTTACTCCACGAAACCAAGTGATCTCGTGGACCAAGGCGTATTCCTCTACGAAAATCTGGCTTTCGTCTGGCGTGAAGCTGAAAAACGACATCCACTCCCTTCTGTTGCAACATGGCAATCAAAAAATAACTACAGTAATAACGGTCGCCCAACAGAATGTCACCTGTAACCAAGCTGTTGACAATCTGTCGTAACAATGCGTGTTCCCCCGTTTCCTTGCCTTGGTACGGTCCAAGCGCATAATCTAATACCGATCCACAAGAAAGAGAAATTATCGCAACCAGCCTGGCAATAGGAAAACCCAACCCCTCTTTTTGACCAGGAACCTGGGGGAAAGCCTCTTGGTTTTTAGGGGTATCAGGCATAGAAACCGTTGTTCCATCAACCAATTTAACAAAACGGCCTTTCCACTTCCAACCTTCTTCCGATTGGTTATGTAAATTTCGGCCAGTCTCTCTCAGCAATCTCATGATCAGTTCTTCCGGGAGACGTATTCTGGCTCGACAATATGGACTCGTATCCTCAGAACAAGGCTTCTCACCCTGAGCTGTCCTGTCCGCCAATACGCGGGCTACCGCATCTCGACAAGAATGATCTTGGCTTAAAACCTGAGAAATAAAGGTCTGTAAAGTCACAATAGGGGTGAAAACTCGATTACGAAATTTAGGCGTTTCCTCTTCTACAACCTTGCATATGTAAGGGGTAGAAAGTATATCACTGAAAGGCAATTTACCTGATTGACAAAAGCGATTTTTCAGATTGTTAATTTGGTGACCGATTTTTTTTGATTGGGTTTGAAAATGTCATATATCTCACTTTAGCTTAATTGATGTGAAAATCTCACTATTACAAGCTATCAATAGCTGTGTCCATATGTTACATCATCTGTCGCCAATTCAACTTGTTAAATTCTCAATAAGTACAATTTGTTAATCAGGGCCAAGTCTTAAAGTCGTGCCATTAGTCCTAAGATCGTCTGTTTATACATCGTGACAAAGTCACGCGTTACAAACATACCGATGAGATCTCGGTAACGCCAAATCTCAGCAAGATGAATGTCAAACCATCCTGTTTTCGGCTTAATCACCAGGTCCCATTGTTGCTCACTGCTCATAATATATCTCTACGTACTTATAGCGTTACTGTTCGATTATCATCACTTACGGTTCATCTTTGCGAACAGATGAACCAGCGGATTACCTAATAAGCTATCAAGCCGTTCCTGGAGTTTTTTCGCCCGTGCTACCCGTTGCCGTAAGAAATCGAGATTCTCTTCGTTCTCTGAAGTGACCTCGCCATCAAGCAGGTTCATACTTTTTTCAAGCTCACCGCCGAAATGCTGAATCTTATGGCGGAGCATGGAGAGCACCCCTTGTTGCAAGGCCTGTGCAATATTT
>JBATKL010000316.1:0-1508 GCA_049669385.1 Candidatus Electrothrix sp.
TTCGACTGTACCGGAATAAAATGAACCCGTTCCGGGGCAAACAACATGGTGAACAGATCGACAATGGCGGAAATCACCTCAGTACGTGATTTTGCTTTAGTGATCATGCCGATCAGATCAAAAGTCATGGCCGAATCTGCTGCTCGACGTTTACTTTTCTCCACCTGTTGTTGCGCCTCTTGCAGGCGATATTCAGCAACAATTTGACTAACAAAAAGCTGATGAAAATCAAGACCAACAGGCATCCTCTTGCCCGGAAGAGCTAAAAAAGTTTGCAACGCTTCCAGCTCAGATACTGTCTTTTCTCGTATACCGGTATCCAGGAGAATCAGACGTTGCAAAGATTCTCCAAAAAAATCTCGTGCTGTTTGACGATCAAATCCCCATTGCTCAACGTTTTCCCGCCAATGACTGAGCCAACCCGGACTGAGCAGATAGCCTGCCTCTTCCTGCAGGGAATCAACCAGAGCGGCATTGCAGATCATATGGAAACACTGTTCTTGCCGATGGACCCGGCATCCGGTGAATTCCTGGGGAACCGGCAGCAGACTATCAAGACAGTAGCTTCCGAATATTTCAATACCACACCCCTCTTTCTCCGATATATGCTCAGCAAGCTCCTGCCAACGCAACGGCGGAGAGCCGCAACGGGCAGGGAAAGAGAGAACTTCCACCTCAGAGAGCCCCTGAAGCCGGACAGCCTCCTGCATTTCAGGGTAAAAATTCTCACAGACAAAAAAACATAATGAACGCGACATTTGCTTTTTCCTGTTAGACAAGAGAAGGGTAATGAAGGGGATACATCGAGATAATTGGCAAAGGATATTCAAAAAACATTTAAAAAATCTTCAAAAAATGCTCTTTACCCACTGTCACTTTTCTCCTGTTCTTCCAGACAGGCTGCCACCGCTGTAATCGCCTCTGCGGCATTTGCCCCCATAGCGTCGGCTCCGACCTCTTTCCAGAGTAAAGGATCAAAACGAAAGGGTGCACCGCCGACAATAATTTTCACCGAAGATCCAGCCTGTTCAAGCAACTGTTTGACCTTATTGATACGCAGGGCTGAACGAAGCATCAGAGTCGAAATAAGAAGAACCTTTACAGAATCCTCACAGACCCTGCTCGCCAATTCCTCAACAGAGAGTCGTCCATAATCCTTGATAGTATACCCCTCAGCACGAAGCGCTGTAGAAACAATCATCTTTCCCAGGGCATGATAATCTTCAAGCAAGGCAAAGGCGATACCGGGATGTTCACTCTGTTGAGCAGCTGTCTCTGGCAGGAATCGCTTCATCAACTCCTCACAGACCTTGCTGCTCATATAGACCTGAGCCAAAGCAACAGTCCCTGCTTCCCAGCCCCTGCCTATTTCTTCCAAGGCCGGAACAATGAGTCGATCAACCGTGTTGAACGATTCCCCCTGCTCTAATGCCCGTACCACCAGCTCTTCCGCTCCTAAACGATCAACTCGCAAAAGTGCATCGACTAAGCCTTTGATTTCCTCACGC
>JBATKL010000317.1:0-8115 GCA_049669385.1 Candidatus Electrothrix sp.
CAACAGCAGATATTGCCAGATGCAGGGTTGAACTCCCTAAGAACATATTGACCACTGAGGCGATAATAATGCCGATCAACCCCATGAACATAAAAGATCCCATGCCGGAAAGGTCTCTCTTGGTGACCATGCCGTAGACCGCCATAGCCCCGAACATCCCCGCTGTAATCATAAAGGTACCTGCAATAGACGAGCCAGTGTACCTGAGAAAGATAACAGACATGGTTAATCCGTTTAAGGCCGCATAACCAATAAACAAGGCCGTTGCAGTTGCTGCTTTTATTTTTTCGACCCGAGCAGAAAGATAAATAACCATCCCTAGTTCGGCAATAATCAAAAGGATGTACAGCGGTGATTTGGCAATAGAGAATGTCAATCCGCTGACTGCGGCAAACCAAGCCACAATGCCGGTCAGTGCTAGCCCGACAGCCATCCAGTTAAAAACCTTGGCCAAGAAAATCGTTGAAGCCTCCTGCCGCGCCTTGGCATTAACGGCGGTAGTGCTCGCATACTTTGTTTCCATATTGTATAGTCTCCTGATAAATTTTATAGAGTTTGCCACGTTGTGCCCTTTTTTTGGCAATCGGCAATACTTCAATCATCTTTGATTAATGTAACCACTCTGCTGAAATAAGGCAAGAAAATCAGGAGAAAATAGTATGAAAATAGCGATCAGCGGTAAGGGCGGAGTCGGCAAGACAACCATTATGGCCCTGTTGGCCGGAGAACTGAAAAAACAGGGGCAAAAGGTATTGGTTATTGATGCCGATCCCAGTCCGCATATGGCGGAAACCTTAGGAATCAGAGATGCAAAGAAGGTCAAGCCCATTGCCGAGATGGGTGCCTTGCTGGCAGAACGTGCCGGAAAAAGCCAAGGTTCCCCTTTTTATAACCTCAATCCAGAGGTTAATGATCTATTGCGGGACTTCATGCTGGAGCAGGACGGCATTCGCCTGATGATTCTTGGTGCAGTCCAGACAGCGGAAGGCGGTTGCGCCTGCCCAGAAAATCATGTGCTCCGCAAGATGCTCAAAAAGATGCTCCTGACTGCTGAGGAAACCGTTCTGTTAGACATGGAGGCTGGGGTGGAACATTTGGGCCGAGGCACAGTGGCCGGGGCAGATTGTCTCCTGATTGTGACCATCCCCTCTCGGTCCGGTATCCGTACGTCTCTGAAAATCAAAAAAATGGCCGATGATGTGGGTATACCTCGTGTTTATTTTGTTGGTAATCTGGTTCAGAATCAGGATGATGAAAAATTTATTGAGCAAGAGCTAGGAGAACGTCCCATTGTCTTTTTTCCAGACTCGAACACAATCCGTCAATCTGAACGGGCTGAGCAGCCAATAGTAACGATCAGTGAGGGACTCAATGATGCGCCAAGACAACTTGTGCGCATACTGTTGTCCGACACATAAAAGAAAAACATGCAATATGTTGAAAACAAGCTGGTAACATGGAGGCTAAAATACCCCCACGAGTTGCTGGACATCTGAAGTACTGCTGTTTCCATAAGCCAGTTTATTTCCTATAAAAAAACTATTGACATAGAAAAGCATGCAGAAATGTTGGGGAGTGATTTGACTGCCGTGAAGAAATATCAGTTCATCACCGGTCAGGAGAAACCAACATGTTATAAAAAGAAATCCTAGAGAAAGAATGCCCAACGCAATGGGGAAAAAAACTTCAAAGGCGTTGCTTGTTCCCTGTCCCTTTTTTACATTCAGCTGATTTTTTTCAACAACCATATGCTATCCTCCTTGCCCTCGCAATAAAGACAAATGTATATTTGTACTTTTTCATGTAAAAAATAAAGTTTTTTAAACACTTACCCTTATTGATAATTATTACTAGCTGTTTCCATTCTACCACATACAGTGCATATGTCAACAATGCTTCCTCGGAAAAAATAAAGTAAAAAATACAGCTAATACAACAAGATATAAGAAAACCTTTCGAAATATCTTTATCTTAAAAAATCAGCTGGGGTCAAGCTCGCAATATACCACACCGTAGCACTCTCCTCTTGCTCTTCAAAGAATATTTTCTCTACAACAGACCGTTCATCTTTCCACTCCAGCCTCCGTTCAATCAAATTTCTTGCCGTTATCAAGCGTTGCCTGACTGCGCAAACTGTTCTGTGTACAATTTGGCGCCACATATGATTGCATAATAATGAAAAATGCCGTACCGTGAGAAAGTATTTTATGTAATACTGGGGATACTTACTTGACGAAACTGTCTCCCGTCAAGTTTTCAGTGGTTTGATTTGAGGAGTAAATATTTCCTCACGCAGGCAAGGTTGAAGCGGTGATGCATTAAAAGACCGCTACCTTTCTGCTGCGGGAGAAAAATAATCGGTCGAAGTGCCTCTCTTGAACAGGAGGTTCTTAATCACGCTCGTAAGAAATCAGTACAAGTACAGGAAAGAGAACGATGAGTGAACGAATTCAAATAGAAGGCTTTCTTGTTATCCAGCAAGCTGATCTTGAATTGAAAAAGATTAATATTTTGATTGGTACTCAGGCCAGCGGAAAAAGCATCATTGCCAAGTTATGTTATTTTTTCAGGAAAATTTCTGATCATTTTCTTGCCGGGATCCGCTCCCAACAAACGAAACGCGAGTTAGATAAACATATTCTCGAAGATTTTGAACAACGTTTTCCAAGGTATGCTTGGGAGGGCAGTGTTTTTTCTATCCATTATGAAATAGATAACTTTTTTCTTATAATCAAAGGCGTAAAAAATTCAAAGGGCAAGACTACAGTATCGTTGACATATAGTGAAGCTTTGCTGGAATTATTTAATAGTAAGAAACGATTATATAAAAAAATCTTTGAGGAAATACAAGCTGAACCAAAAGGACCTAGACAAGCCTTAAGTGTCGTACAACTTATGTATGATTCTGTAACTAAGCCACTAAAAGCGAGTGAGCATGCTCGCTTCTTTTCATCTTCAACGTTTATTCCTGCTTCCAGATCATTTTTTGCGCATTTCCAGAAGAATATATTTTCTTTTATGGCATCGGGTATTGATATTGATCCATTCTTAAAGGATTTTGGCAGTTTGTATGAAAGTTTAAAAATGTGGAGCAAAGATGATTCACTGAAAGCGAGGAAAAATTCATTTGGCGCTATTTTGGATCAAACAATATCCGCTGTTATTAATGGGGAATATGAATATGAAGATGAGCAGGACTGGATTGTGAGCCGAGGGAAAAGGGTTAACGTGATGCATGCCTCTTCAGGCCAGCAGGAAGCTTTACCCATGCTTGTGGTGCTCTCAATATGGCCTCTGATCTATGGCGATAAAGAAGGGATGGTCTTTATAGAGGAACCCGAGGCACATCTTTTCCCCACCGCACAGAGTCGTATCATTGCAATGCTCTCCCATCTTTATCAAGAGCTCAATGTCGGTTTCTTCCTCACCTCCCATAGTCCTTATGTGCTCTCAGCCTTAAATAACCATATCCTTGCCGGAGAAGCTCAGGCAGCAGGGAAATTAACCTCTGAAGAATACACAAAAATGAATGGGTCAGGAGTGCCGATCCGTTTTGAGGATGTTGCAGCCTATACCATCTCCAAAGGTACCGCTGAATCGTTGGCTGATGTCGAGTACAGGATGATTGGTGGGGATATGCTTGATGATGTTTCTGAGCATTTTGGCAAGGTAGCCAATACATTACTTGAGCTGATCGCCTGATAAGGATATGAATTACAAGAAATGTACAACGGTGGTCAATGATTCAAAGGTGGTGGTTAAAGAGCACCGGAGCTCCTTCGAGCTGCGTAATACTGCCCGGCTGAAAATTGAGAAAATACAGGTTGATGACTGCTTGATTAATGATGTAAGAGAACGATGTGACTGGCTCTTGGTGAACAGAGAGGAGAAAAAGCGAGCACTCTATGTCGAGCTGAAGGGAGCCGATATCGGTAAAGCAATCCGGCAACTTGAAGCAACCTTGGGCTATACCAAAACGGATTTTTCCCAATGCAAGAGAGAGTGCTACGTCGTCTCAACGCGAGTTCCCAAACACGGCCCTGCTGTTCACAAGAGAATGATAGATTTTCAAAAGAAAAACAAAGCCACGTTGCTGGTGAAAAATGTTCGGGCGGTTGTAGAAATATAAGTAGCAGTTGTCGCAGGCACTGCATTTTACTCATTTGACTTAATACATATATTATGTGCGGTATAAGCGGGTTTAATTGGAACGACGAAGGCCTGATTCGGGCAATGACCGATACCTTGGAGCACCGAGGCCCAGATCAGCAGGGCCATTTCTGCTCTGATGAAATCTCCCTGGGCTTCCGAAGGCTGTCTATTATTGATCTCAGTGAAAACGGGCGACAGCCCATGTTTAATGAGGACAAGACTGTGGCCCTGGTCTTTAACGGTGAGATCTATAATTTTCAGGAGCTGCGCAAGGAGCTGAAGGATAAGGGGCATGTCTTTGGCAGCAAGGCCGACTCCGAGGTCATCATCCATGGCTATGAGGAATGGGGGACCGAGGTCATGCATCGGCTGCGCGGCATGTTCGCCTTTGGGCTGTATGATATGCCCCGCAAGCGTTTGCTGCTGGTTAGGGATCGCATCGGTATCAAGCCGCTCTATTACACCTATAAGGATGGTCGTCTCCTTTTTGCCTCAGAAATTAAGGCCATCCTGGAAGATTCGCAGGTGGAACGGCGGATCAATTATCAGGCCATGTACGATTACCTCGGCTTTGAGTTCGTGCCTGCGCCCCAAACCATGTTTGCCGATATCCACAAGCTGCCTGCTGGCCACATGCTGGTCTTTGAAAACGGCAATATTCATCAAGAGCAGTACTGGGATCTGAAATTCCATCCAGGTGAGAATAAACTCTCTTTTAATGAGGCCGTAGAAAAGATGCGGGAGCATCTGGATCATGCCGTGCAGAGTCATCTGGTCAGCGATGTGCCACTGGGGGTCTTTCTTTCTGGAGGGCTGGATTCCAGTTGTCTGGTCGCCCTGATGCGCAAGCACCTGAACAGCTCTTTCAAGACCTTTACCATCGGTTATGCGGATAAATCCTTTAGTGAGCTGGATTACGCCCAGATCGTGGCTGATCATTGCCAGACCGATCATCAGGTTCTGGTGCTGGATACCCTGAAGCCGGATTATGTAGAAAAGACCCTCTGGCATCTGGACGAGCCCATGACCGATCTTTCTACCGTGCCCCTGTACCTGCTCTGTAAGCAGGCTCGGGAGCATGTGACGGTTTGCCTTTCCGGGGAAGGCGCGGATGAGAGTTTTGCAGGCTATGACCGCTTTAAGGCCAGCCGTATGAGCACTTGGTTTAATCTGATGCCTGGGCCGCTCCGCAAGCAGGTAATCGGTCGTCTTACCTCGATGCTGCCAGATCAGCATCAAAAGAAGGGGGCGATCAATATGCTCAAACGCTTTGTTGAGGGAGCGAATCTGGATCCAGCAGGACAGCATCTGCGCTGGCAGTATTTTTTTAATAGCGTGTTGGAAAATAATCTGTTGCAGAGCGGTTTCCGCAGCAAGGTTGAGCTGGACCCATTCCGTCAGCTCCGAGAGTACGCAGCTCGTTGTGATGCTGGCAACGACCGGGTAAATCAGGAAATTTATCTGGATATGCGCTTCATGATGACGGACTCGGTGCTGATGAAGGTGGACCGGATGTCTATGGCCAGCTCTTTGGAGATCCGAGTGCCCCTGCTTGATCATGTGCTGGTGGAATTCATGGCCTCTCTGCCCGGCGACTGGAAGCTCAAGGGGATGACAACCAAGTATATTTTTCGGGCTGCCCTGGAAGGTCTGCTACCGGACAAGATTGTTCATCGCGGTAAGCAGGGCTATAGCTTGCCGGTCAAGCATCTCTTGCGCGGTGATTTGAAAAAGTACATGATTGAGCTGCTCAACGATTCAACCGTGATTCGGGAAAATATGGATCCGTCCTATGTCAATCAATTGATTGAGGAGCATTGCAGCATGCAGCAGAACCATAATCATGTGCTCTGGGCCTTGATCAATATTGCCATCTGGCATAATCGGTTTTTTTAGTAGGGTGGGCAAAATATTAAGGGGGCTTTTGACCTGACCCCACGATGGGGCCTGCCTTTTTGGTAAGATGGACCTGTTGTCTTTTTGCCCACGCTACGCCTACCGTGTTGCCAGCGTTGTTCACGTTATCGTCCGTTGCCCACCCCACCGAAACGCCTTGATCGAATAGATCAAGGCGTTTTTGCTTGCTTTTTTCTGGAAACATCTGTAGAAGAAATACTTGTTCGACGAATACCTTTATATTCCGGCGAGATCTCATTCGCTCGGTAATCGTCTTATCGTTGTCTCGACCTTCCTCTCTTATTACTTCACCGGCATCTCCGCCTGGGAGTCAATATGTTCTTTACGCGAAAGTTTAAGAAGCTCTTTTCTCGCCCTGTTGCTCTGGATTCATATGGATGCCTGCGCAGCCTATGCGCTTGTTGCCCAAGGTTTGCCTCCGGTTCCGTCCATCAAAACAGCACCTGTTGCGGCGCAATCCTCATCAGGAGAAAAACGCGCTGCAACAATCTTTTTCGGTGGAAAGTATTATACCCTGCCTGTTTTTTCACCAGATAACAAGGAGGTCAGCAGACTTTTTGATCGCAATACTGAAACCGCCTATGCTCCAGCTGATGCTGCATTAGTTGATTTTCGTTTTGAATCCCCGCAGGCCATGAGCGAAATTCGTCTCTACGGTCCTTCTTCATATATGCTGACTGTGCAGCAACAGATCAACGGGCAATGGCTGGATATAGAGGCTCTTGCTGCTATCAACTTAAGTACGAATACTGAACAGTGGTATTCGTATCCTTTGAAAACGAGCGAACAAGTAGATGCGCTTCGGCTTCAGCTGGTGCCGATTGATACCGGTACAGCTGGTGATAGCGGTGCTGCTCAGGGGATTCGGGAAATAGAGTTTTGGGCGGTTGGGCAGCATGAACCGGTTCGTTCAGGTATTGAACTGCATGCACTGCTGGATCATGGCGTTACTGTTCGTCAGGGTAGGCAGTATCAGGCTGGACCTGCTCTCGGCTTGATCGGCCCGGAGGATGGAAACTATACGGATGCGGCTCAGGATAACACCTTTCGTTTTGATCTGGCTTACCGCCCTGAGCAGATTAAGCGGGCCTACCTCAGCTACGAGTTGTCCGGGCTGACGCATTGGACAGGGGCGATCCGTACCATCAATGAGCAAGTCGCAATGGGTGGCTCTGTGATTGAACGCGGCAAGGGCGGCGAAGATGGCTTACAGGTTGAAGAAATTGCGCCTGCATGGTTGCGGCAGGGAACAAACTTTATTCGTTTTACCCCTGTGGATGTGGACTCGGCCTATACGGTCAGCAAGGTCCAGGTACTGATTGAGTTGGATGATGGGGCGAACTTTGTCAGCAGGATCAGTACCAATATGGCTGAGGCTGAAGGCTGGGATGCTGCTGCCACCCTTTACGATGGTGATACGAGCACCGGGCTGGCACCGGTGCGCCAGCAGGAAACGATGCTCATCGGCTGGGAACGACAGGCAGGGCAGGTCTTACCAAATCAGGAATCGATTGAGGAAGCGGCAATAGAGCTTGAGTTTGATCGATTAACTGATCTGAGTTCACTGGGTTTTTATGTGACCGCTCAGTTCAAAGGACAGCTGAAGGTCTTGCTGCAAAAACAAGGCGAGTGGGTCGAAAGTACGGTCAACGCTGAACAGGATTTGCAAGAAGCTGGTTGGTATTATTTTCATTTATCCGATGGCGAAGATACTCAGGCAGTTCGCTTGCTCTTTGGTCGTAAGGCGGGCAAAGGGGCCATCAGCGAGGTACGGGCGCTCGGTTCCAACCTGGGCCGAGGTGATGAGCCAAGTCTTACTCTGACCTACCCTGATGCAGGCCAATATTTTGCTGGAAAAATGTATATTCGTGGCTTTGCCAGCCCGGATAACGGCTCAGGTGAGGCCCGAATTTATGTCGGAAGCCAGGAAGTCTTTCCGGTTAACGGTGAGTTTGAGACCCTTGCCGATCTAGAGGGGATGGACAGCAATGATGTTGTGGTGGTGACAGCTGTCTACCCTGACGGGGAAACCGTGAAGAGTCTGAT
>JBATKL010000318.1:0-3813 GCA_049669385.1 Candidatus Electrothrix sp.
ACAAAAATTGTGTCGTCGGGTTGCACTGAAGTGTACAGATCAGCTTTTATTTCGACACCCCGACCGTTTTGCAGGCGCTTAATGACAGCATTTTCCGTTGAGCCTTGCAGCGTTGCCCCACCAGCAAGATCTATTGCTTTCAACAGCGACATGCCGGGTTCATAGGGGATAGAACCAGGAGCCTTCACTTCTCCTACCACCTCAACAGATCTGGCTTCAGGGACAAAAACAGTATCGCCCGGTTGTAATACCGTGTCCACGCCGCCTTTCATTTCAATAGTTCTCCCGTTGCTCAAGCGTTTGATAACGGCATTTTCCGGTGAACCTTTCTGGGTTGCCCCGCCAGCATAGTTGATTGCATTCAACAGGGTAATCCCTTTTTCATAAGGAAAAGAATCCGCATGTTTGACTTCGCCCATAACATGAATAAATTTCTTATCTTCAGGGATATAAACTGTATCATTAGGAGCGAGCAGGGTGTCCATGCCCGCTCTCATCTCCACTCCTCTGCCGTGTTGCATGCGTTTGATCACGGCATCGTCTGAATTGGCTTTTTCAGTAAGTCCGCCGGATAGAGCAATAGCCTTGAGCAACGTGGTGCCTTCTTTAAAAGGGAACGACCCGGAATTTTTTACCTCGCCTATTACTTGGAATGAATCAAGGTTTTCAGGGATATAAACAGTATCGTCAGCGGCAAGCAACGTATCCATGCCTGCTTGCATCTCTACGATCCTGCCGTTTTGCAGGCGTTTGATCACAGCGTTATCCGACGTGCCTTTCTCTGTAAGCCCGCCTGCCAAGGATATAGCTTTGAGCAACGTGGTTCCTTCTTCGTAGGGAAATGAACCAGATTGTTTGACTTCCCCTATGACATTGAATGAGCTAGCATCCGGTATAAAAATAACATCTCCCGGCTGAAGGTAGACGTTTGCCTCGTCTTTACCTTCTACCAGCAACTGATGGAGATCTACATAATACGTTGTAATATTATCAGGAGATGTTGCCGAGTTGATCTTCGGAGCAGCCCGCGTGATATGAACTTTCTGACCGCTCATAACTGTTGCTCCCGACTGTTTCGAAACACCCTCAGCTTTTGTCAAGAGGTCGAAAAGGCGAGTTGGACCGTCAAGGTAATAAATGCCTGGTTTACCGACATTTCCCATTATCTTGACTTTTTTACTCAAGTACTTGCTGACATCTACACTCACAATCGGGTTGAACAGGTAGTCTTTTTCCAGCAGGCGGGTTAGTTCGTCCTTGATAGCAGCTAGATTTTTACCAGAGGCTTTCACTTGTCCTATAAGAGGAAAAACTATGTCACCATTAGCTGATACTGTGTATTCACCCTTGAGATCTGGATTATCATACACTTCAATCGCAAGTATGTCCTCTGCCCCGACGATGTAGGAGACTCCGCCAGCAGAACCTGCGTTAACCGGGGGAGGAGGAAGAAAATCTCCTCCTCCTATACCGGGCTTGGGTAAGACAGGTCGAAACGTAGCGGGCAGTGTTGAACTACTCCTGAATGTTGGTGTAGTCTTTATCGAAGAGTTGCCCGACACGCTTCCGATGTTACCGCTATAAACCCGAGTTGAGGGCGTAGCGGTGAAGATTCGCCCTGTTCTGCCGTTATAAACCCGAGTTGAGGGTATAGTAGCAGAGAGTTGTCCGGTTCTGTTAGAATTATTAACCGGCAGGACTCTCCCTTTTTCCATAGCCTGCCCCAAAACCGGCAGGCATATGGTCGCGATAACCAACAGTATCCAGCAAGCGACTCTTTTAGAGTGACAAAGTGACAAAGAGTCCGATCCTGTTGTCATCATATTCTTCTCCAGCATTGTCAGCTGTTCGTGTAGCGTATTGGTAATGTGCACCGGCTTTGATCCAATCCTGGATAGGATAATCCAAGGTCGCTTTTCCGATCAGTGTTTCAACCGAACTCGTGGTATCCTGGATTCGGTAACTTCCCGTAACGCCCGCTTCAATTCTCTCCCAGAAGGTACTGTTCAGTCCAAGCTGGAACATAGTTACATCATAGGTACTTTCGGTGGTGGTTGATGAATATGAACGCAATGTATCCTGATTGGCTCTAAGCGTCAGATTAAGCTTATCGTTAAAATTATGTCTGAAGAGCCCGCCGTATTTCAGATTTCCATAACTGTTTCTACCGACAGATATTTCCAGAAAAGACCATGCTGTCAGAGCGATATCCACACCGGTTTCACCGATTGTTTCGGAGAAATCCTCCAATTCCTCGGCTTCATAATCAATCTCTCCGAAACCGCCTTCAATCCAGTAGGCAAACCTATTCGGACCTTCCCAACGTAATCCGACGACTCCGTGGACATCGTCATTGTTACGGATCGTCGCTTCATCGGACTCTACAGTTTCCAGTGTGGCCTGTACATAACTTTTCCATTCTTCTGAAACAGGCACGGTGAGCTTGCCTGTAACAGTATCTGTGTCATAGACGGTTTCCTCGGGTTCGTCGTCAAACTCTTCCCATTTATGGGAGTAGCCTGCTTCTACAGCTGTTCGTTCTCCAAAGCTGTATGCGGTTTTTACACCGTAGGTGTTTCTTTGACTGTCTGATACGCCAGTCTCGCTATACAGCTGCTGGTCGAATTCTTCATTCTCGTAGGTATTGGACAGACCTATCATGAGTCCGCCAGCAAAATTGAAGTCCAGCCCCGCGCTGGCCTCCATATTCATTTCACCGTCAACGATATCAACTCCCTTGCGATAATCGCCGTTCAGCATCAAATTCAGGTTATGATCGTTAAAAAAGTGCGTCATATCCAGTGCCGGGAGTACATGAAAGATAAGATCATCTTCCTTGGCGGAATCACCTGCTGTATCACTGACCAAAGTTATATTGTCGTCCTGCTCCACACTCAACGTGACCCCTAAGGTCGCTTCAGTGTTTCCGGTCTGCATCGCTGATGCAAAACCCGGAATCAAAGCACTGCTGCAAAACAGTGGGATAACGAGGCCTGCGATTGGTAGTGTTTTACTGTATGATTTCAAACTTTTTCCTGTCTTTCCGAGATGATGGTTGCCCATTTTTTCTCCTCCTGTTATTTCGTTCTTCATTAAGCCGTAAGGATTGAATTATTTGGTTTCTGCAGAGACTGAAGTCATGCTGAGTACTGCTTTACCTGTTTTTTCAAAACGCAGACCGGTAGGAAACGCAGTTTCGCTGTTCGGATTAAGCCCAGCACTTGTCTCAATGCCTCTGATTGCGAATTTACTTGTCGGCTTATTGAATTTATACAAGACACCGCCTTCAATGTCGACGTTTGAATCAACGTATGTGTTGGATTGATCGTTGTAAACCCATAAGTCATAAATGTTGTCGCCTATACCTTTGGGAAGCTCTACAGCCGTGATTTTTGGCCCGTGTTCTATAGCATAATCATAACCGACTGCAGCAATAGGGTCAGCCCAGTAGGTATTCGTTATAAAATTGATAACGATGTTAATAATGAATTGCACCCGTCCATTGCCTAAATTGTTAGTCTGTGAAGGCATAAAAGGAGCTTCTGGGGTCCCCAACGTAATATTAATATCCGTGTTTATATTGATATTTTTATTGTTTTCACTTCTTTTAGAGCCTTTAGAGCCTTTAGAGCCTGTTGTAACGGCAGTTCCTTGTCCTGTTATAACGGCAGTTCCCTGTCCTGTTGTAACGGCAGTTCCCTGTCCTGTTGTAACGGCAGTTCCTTTTTTAGTCGAGCCTTTAGATACGGGAGCAACAGGGCTTATCGAACTTCCCGTTGCATCGGTATCGGTGCTTGTTCCGGTTCCGACGAT
>JBATKL010000319.1:0-5104 GCA_049669385.1 Candidatus Electrothrix sp.
AGGATCAACCTGATATTCTTTTTCAATTCGACAGTAGCGGTATCAGTGCATGTACCGAGATTTGTGTGGGAGAGTGTGTGCCGTGTACGGAAAGTAATGTTGACCGCTACTATCTGCACAGCGACGGCACCCTGGAAACACGCAACAAGTTTGTGGCTGAGGAAGAGGCTTTTTATCTTTCTCCAGAAGGATTGTTGCAGCAGTTGGAGGCTCAGGATAACGAGACAGTCTGCCGTGTTCTGGATACCGATACCAGCAAAATCCTGCGGACCAGATATTACTTTGACTATGCCGGTGTTCTACAACAGGATAGGGAGGCTGGTTTTCCAGTGCAGTATTATCTAAACAGCAACGGCCTGCTGGTAGAAAAAACCAAGAGTGATTTTGACTATTATGAAACCCTGCTCCCCTATGAAAGCAGTTGGGAAATAGGAAAGGCTGTGACCAGTACAATTGAGGCGGAACAGCAATGCGGCCAGGGCTATGTATTTTTTGAAAAGTCCTTTTATGACGGTAGCGGTGCTGTTGCAGCTTATGACCGAGATAAGCGGCAAGGTGCTATTTTCCCGGTGAATGAGGATGTCACCGGGAAGATAACAGAGAATGGTGCCCCTGAGGATGATCTGGTCGTGGTATGGTACGGCAAAAGTGAAAAAACCAAGGTCTGCTGGCCGTACCGTCCCTTACGCTATAACCTCGAATGGCCGGAAGATGCCGAGACCATTGTCATTGCCAGCGAAAAAGGCAGCGGCCCTCTCCATTCGGCTCATTTCGGCCCGCAGAGCAGCATGGTTATCTATAACCAGCCAAATCGTGACTTGCCGGGCTACAATCCCAACGAAGAACATGCTGCATTTTTTACGGCCCAGGGCGCTGAACTTCCTGCGGTCTTTTCCTTGCGAACCGATATCAACACCTATGAAGACCCGACTGACGGCTGGCTTGGCCCCCGTGCAGCGGACAAGGTGACAACCTCCAAACCTTATACCCTGCTGAAATATCAAAATCCGGTCGATGGTACATGGCAGTTCAAGGTGTATAAAGTTGCGGATCAGTCACCCTCTTTTATTCTGACCAATGGTACGGTGCAGCCCGGTAGTAGCACCCGTTATTATCTTGACAGTAGCGGTAGCCTGCAGGACAGACCGGGAACGCTCCCTCAGACTAGTTACTTTCTTGATTTTCAGGGAAAACTGATTAACCCGAAAGACAGTGCCGCCAACTGCTACAACTTCAGCAACGGGGCAATAGAGCAGGTAAACTGCGATGAGGCGATCAGTCATTATCTTGACAGCAACGGTGCCCTGCAGCCATTAGGCAAAGAGCTTGCCGACAATGAGGCTATGAAGAGGGTGGGCTATCTGCTGGATCAACATGGCGTTCTGGTTGCCAGTGATCTCTATTACAGGGGTCATTACACTGGGGTCGCAGGTCAGGAGATCAATCCGTTTTATCCCCTGAACCAGATGACTTTCGGCCCCTGTCCCGAGTCTGAAACCGCCACTCCTCAATGGGTGCTGGAAGACAAGGATCATAAATTTTTCAGCAAAAACGGCGGATATGACGGCAAGGAATCCACGGATGTTGTTCTTCATTATTTCTACCGCCTGCAGCCGGGGTTCTTTTATGACCGGGACGGCAACGGTATCGCGGATGAGGTAGTCAATACATGTATCCCCTGGCAGGAAGGAGCGGACGGCAGTTATGAATCCATGACACCGAATAATGCTGGCTCGCCAGCAACAACCACTTTTGCTGTCCGCTGGCCTGATGTCGTGCCGAGCCTCTCTGTGGGTGAGACCCTGCTGGATGCCAAGATGCAGGCCGGAGAGTCGGTGGGCCTGCCCAATGTAAAAGACCAGTGTATGGTAAAGGTTCTCTTTGACCAGTCTGTTGTGGAAAGTGATAAAGCGGATAAATTCGCTGACCACAGCGTTAATCTGATTAACCCGCTCAAAGAATATGCTGCCTCTCTGCCTCTGGCAAATCCGGAAACCGATTTGCCGAGAGAGCTGAAAGCAAAAATGTCGCTTTCCAGTGGTCGCTGGCTCTTTACCGCTCTGCCGTATCATTTGCAGGTGCGGCTGACCTATGATCCAACAGCGGGCCATGATGAACAGAGCGGTCATTCCGGAGAGCTGAAACTGACAGGATATTACAGTGAAGGCACAGGGGAACCGACTCTGCTCCTGAATGCCTTGTCGGAACGAGATATTGAAATCATAGAAGATGTGTTGAAAAACGATACCTCATCTTTCCTGCCGCAATTCATGGTTGCGCTCAAAAATGGAGTGGGCAGTCTCAAAAATCAGGGTGATGCCGGGCTAAACTATCCCATGATCGATAGTCAGCTGCCTGCCCCGCCTGACGGGTACCCGCAGTTGATGTATGCCGATATGAAAGGGCTGTCCACTGGTGATGCCCGTGGCAACGGTTATGTGACGCTGGCTTTTAATAATAATGAAAACTGCACTGCTCCGACGACGCTGTCGGTCATCCGGGTGAACAACAGCCTTTACAGGGGTGAGATCAAGGTGATTGAGTCTGACAATCCCTTTGAGGAAAAGGTGACTCTGCGCCATAACGGTGATTTTGCCGGACGCGATATTGCCGGTACCGGTTTGTCTGTTGATCAGCATTATTTTCAGTGGAAATATCTTCCTGCTGATTTTTCCGGTATTCCGCAGGGGCCGGGGACACCGGATGAAAATTGGCTTGATTACGGCTATGTGAAACATAAAGAAACAGCACCGGGGCCGGAAGACCCTGATCCGAATGATGGTGATGAGTCGCTGCTGTACAAGGGAGCTGTTGATATTGTTGTTCAGGGGACTGGTCAGCAGCTCCTGCCGGACAAATGGTTCTCAGTTCGTTATTATTATGATGACCATTGTCGAGAAAGCGGGGACTGCGTCCATACTTTCAGCCAATGGTCACCGCCCCAGCTGTATGAGGGATGGATGAAGCGGGTAATGAAAAAGATCAATTTCTTTGATCAAAAAGTGAAAGATTTTCATGCCGCTGACGCCAATACTCTGGCATCAATGATTGCGTTGGCCGGTACCCCTTACGAAGGAGATATAGCCTTAAGCGATGATCCGGCATATTTGCAGGGGCTTGGGATGGTAGATATTTATGAGACCCTGCTGAATCGCGGCAAGTCTCTTGTCGGTGACGGGGGCGATTTTACAGATCTGAATAAAGCGCTTCTCTTTGCCGCCAACCGTCTGGCAGATATCTACATGATGCTGGGCAATGAGGCCTATGCAGATGCGGCTGACCCGACCATCGGTTTTTCCACAGTTGATGGCGAGTACGGCACTGAAGCTACATCTATTTTTACTTTTCAGGATCAGGTCGCCTCGCTTCTTGACGAGGAACTGACGCTCCTCAGAGGCCGTGATGATAAAGGGGTGCGTCCTTTTTATAACAGATTGGTATGGAACTTCACCCTTGGTGACGGTGAAGTCGCCTATAAGGAAAACTATAATATTGTCGATCAGGAGACAGACCAAGACGGTGACGGTGTAGCGGACGGACCTGACGGCGAAGTGAATGAAAAGGATGCCATGGTTCAATTTCCTCAAGGACATGGTGATGCCTGGGGATATTATCTCTCTGCATTGAAAAAATATTACGGGCTGCTGAAAAAAGACAACTTTACCTGGCTTCCACAATCAGAATCTATACTGGTGGATCAGACCCCGGTCAGTGTGGATTACCGGGATGAACGGAAATTTGTCGGGGCTGCCGCAGCTCGTGCCAGAACCGGTGCTGAAATTGTCAGCCTGACCTACCGTCAGCAGTATAATGAGGCTCCAGAGAGTCAGTGGCAGGGATACAAAGATGTTGATCAGACAAGAGCCTGGGGTCTGGACGGCTGGTCGAGAAGGGTTGGACAGGGAGCATTTTTCGACTGGGTGACCGGCAATTCCCTGTTGCCGTCCCAGTATAAAACAGCGCATTGGAGCGCAAGCGCAGGCCAGACCGACTTTCCCTTGACCGCTATCAGTTTCAACAGCCGGGAAGATACAGGGATTGAAGTTCAGGTCAACGGTTTAGTTGTTGATGAGGAGGATTACTCTTTTAATCAGACAACGGTCAGTTTTACGGCAGGTCTGCAATCCGGTGACAGGGTAGGTATCCGGGTTATTCCCAAGAAGAATATCCAGAAGATTGACAGAAGCACTGTGCTGGAATTGGCGGAAATTGCCGAGAAATACGGTGCTGTTGAAAGAGAGATCGACAAGGCGAACATCGGCCTGAATCCACTCGGCATAGCTAAAAATGCCATCCCCTTTGATCTTGATCCAACTGCTGTTGATGACGGAGAAACCCATTTTGAGCAGATGTATAACAGAGCTGTTCAGGCAATGAATAATGCTGTTTCCGTCTTTGATCATGCCAATCAGTCCACTCAAATGCTCAGGCGGCAGCAGGACAGCTTGGCTGATTTTAATCGAACCGTGGATGACCGCGAGGCTGATTTAAACAGTCGCCTCATTGAGGTGTTCGGTTATCCTTATCCAGACGATTGCGGGCCCGGCAAGACCTACAGCAGTGATTATTGCGGTACCGGGCCGGATCTCTATCATTATATGTATGTTGATCCGTCCGAACTGATGGGAACAACCGTGGTACGGCCTCATACCTTTACCGTCAGCCTGCAGGACTACAAGGTGGATGCTGCCGGAGGATTGACCGAACAGAATAAAGAGGTGACGTTTCATGTGGATACAGACAGCCGTTTCGGCCTAATTAAACCACCGGAATGGGTCGGGCGTCGTAAGGCTCCGGGTGAAATCCAGCTGGCCCGTTCCGAGATGCTTCAGACTAGGGGCAGCTTTGAAAAGGCCTTGAAGGATTATGATAACCTGATTGCTGACATTGAGGCCCAAACAGCTCTTATTGAGGCACAGTACGGTGTGAATGAGGCTGAAATCAATATTCTGAATACGGAGAAAGAGACCCAGGAAAATTTCAATGATAAAATAAAGGGGTATCGATCCAGGCAGCAGAAATTTCGTACCAGTGGCGCTGCTGCGTTGAATACAGCAGCAGCTCTGGCGGAGTTTTTCTCTACCTCTGCTGGGTTCTCCATTGA
>JBATKL010000320.1:0-4384 GCA_049669385.1 Candidatus Electrothrix sp.
TAGAGCATAAAGGAGTCAATTTCTGTCAGCTCATCACCGCCCACGGTCCGGGTCGGATAGCTCCAATAGAGGATAGCGCCTTTGTCGGTCAGCTCATAGCGCAGATCGTTGATAGGAGCAGGAACTATGGCCTGCGGTGCCACCGGATCATTTTTATATCCGCAGCCGGTCAGGCCGACCAGAAGTAGACTGCTCAGCAGAATGCCTACAAGAGAACCTCGCCTCATCACATACACCTTCATCATACTATCCCCAGTTGTTGTTCTGCACGTTCCAATGCCTCGGCAACCCGTATTTCGGCGGTGCCGCCTATGGAAACCCGGCTGTTGACCGAGCCTTCCACGGAAAGGACATCAAAAATATCTTCCTCTATCACATCTGAAAACTGTTGTAGCTCATTCAGGCGCAGCTCAATCAGCTCGATATCACGTTCCTGACACAGGGCAACAATCCGGCCCACAACCCCGTGCGCCTGGCGAAAGGGCATGTTTTTCTTGACCAGATAATCCGCGATATCCGTGGCCGTCATAAAACCGCCATAGGTTGCCGCCAGCATCTTTTTCGTGTCAAAATCACTGTTGGCCAGCAGCTCTGCGGTGATAGAGAGACTGGCTTTGACCGTATCCAGAGCATCAAAGAGCGGCTCCTTGTCTTCCTGCAAATCCCGGTTATAGGTGAGCGGCAGGCCTTTCACGGTCATCAGCAGAGAAACCAGTGAACCCGTGACCCGCCCGGCCTTGCCCCGAATGAGTTCTGGGATGTCCGGGTTTTTCTTTTGCGGCATGATGGAAGAACCGGTGCAGTACTTATCACCGATGCGGATGAAGTCGAATTCCTTGGAGGACCAGAGAACAAACTCCTCAGCCATTCTGCTCAGATGGAGTTGAATCGTGGTCAGGCAGAAGAGGAGTTCCATGGCAAAATCGCGATCCGCCGTGGTGTCCATAGAGTTGGCCGTGACCGCCGGGAAGCCCAGTTGCTCAGCGACAAATTCCCGATCAATGGGCAGGCCGGTGCCGGCAAGGGCTGCTGAGCCCAGGGGCATAATGTTGATTCGTTTCAGGCCGTCGGCTATTCGCTCCCGATCCCGCCCGAACATCTCCACATAGGCCAGGAGATGATGGGAAAGCAATACCGGCTGGGCCCGTTGGAGATGGGTGTAGCCAGGCATAACAGCGCCGAGATTGGTGCGGGACAAGCGGGTGAAGCCCTTCTGTACCTCGGTTAAAAGCTGATTCAGCGCGGCACATTCATCCCGGAGGTAGAGGCGGATATCCAGGGCCACCTGATCGTTACGGCTGCGGGCGGTGTGCAGTTTTTCTCCGGCAGCTCCGATCTTATCGGTCAGGGTCTTTTCGATATTCATGTGAATATCTTCTAGCTCGGCCCGAAAGGTGAAGCGGCCCTCGCTGATCTCCTGCTCAATCTCGGTTAAGCCGGTAATGATGGCATCCCGCTCTTTGTCATCAATCAGGCCCTGCTTGGCCAACATGCGGGCATGGGCCTTGGAACCCATGATGTCGTGCCGGTAGAGTCGCCAGTCATAGGAGATGGATTCGGTAAAGGCTTCCACTGAGGCGGCGGTCTGCTCGGCGAAACGTCCGCCCCAGAGTTTGCCGGATGGTTTTGTCTGTGTGTTTTGTTTAATCATGTTATGTGGTTATAGCTTGGTTGCAGCAGTATTGCCTGATTTCCCCAGATGTTTTACTTGACCCTCAAATTGTTGTGGAACTGGTCATCCGACCGCAACTTAAGGCTCTGAGTTTGGCCGGACAGCGAGCTCACATCAGCTGAACCAGCGGTTCAATCTCTTCAAGCACTTTGCCGAGCACAGGGGCTTCGGATGCAATCACATTACGTTCACTGCCGTCGTGCTTGTGATGCGGCCATGTCGGCAACCCGAGTTTCTTGTGATGGTTGGTATTGTCATAGCGAAAAGTCAGCCTGCCTTCTGCGTCTGTATAGTGATATGTGTACATCAGGCGTTCAGGCGGTGTTGCCTCTGTATCGATGAACTCACGAAAATGAAGAACGGAATCATCTGAAAAATACAGCTCGCCGCGTATAAAACCTTCGTATGTTCCCCGCTTGTCATAAGTGATATTCTTCAGCCTGACAAGACCGCAAGAATCGACAGTGTCTTGGACCGCTTTGAAATAGTCTTCAATTTTCAAACTGAATACTCTTCAGGGTTTCTGTTTTTTCATGCAGCCTGTTCAGCATGCGTAGTTCGCCGATCCACTCCGCAAAGTCAAGCGTCTCTTCAAGGCGCTCATTTTCATAAGCAACAATAAATTTTTCTGTGCTCATAGTGTATTTCTCTTCAAACGTTCTAAGCTTGTGCTCCGTCCGCCGTATGCCTGCCTCCAGTAAACCCAACTCATTCTGCAGAGCAGCCTCGACTATTGCCCGTATTTCCCTTTTTCCGGGAGAAATCAATTTTAATTCCGGCATGTTTCCTCTCCTTGCTGTCAATCCGAATAAATCGCTTATTCCTGTCGGTTGAGCTGTAATCCCCCCACCGCAATCGCCTTAATTTCACTACCATCAGTCAACAAGAGATAGGCCCTGAGCTTATCCAGACAGCGCACATCCTCCAACTCTAAATATTCCTGCACCTGCTTGATTCCTTCTTCCCTTTTTTGCTCCCATCCCTTTTCCCCGTCCTTTTTTTTGCAGAATTTCAGTTCAAAGAGAAACTGATTCGGCACTTCAAAGGGGCTACGTTCTAGCAGAAGAATATCCGGGTAGCGATTATTCACCTCTGCCTCACTACGGATAAAGTATATCTCAGATTGATACAACAGAGTCAGAATAACCGCCTTGATATGCTTTTCATCCATCCGCATGAAATCACGATTGGAAAAGAGGGCAAGGACTTTGCTGATTTCTTCGGTCAGTGGAGCAATGTTGTTATGCAAGGCCAGTTGACGCACTGCTTCTTTCAGGAGACGGGATTCCAGGGTAATCTGTGCTCGTTGCTCAATTTCTCTTTTAAAGTAGTGAAAATATAGGCGAGAAATAACATGATTGGGCACATTATAGCGCAGCTGATCAAGCACTTTGCCGCTGATGGTGATAAAGCCCATGTAGAGCAGCAAGCTGATAAAGTCATCCCGCTCAAAAGGTTTGTTCACGTCTGGGTCAAGTTTGTGCTTATGTTGTCCGATAATCTGTCCATTGACGATCAGTTCCTCCAGAGTGCGGAAGTTAGCCTCCGGATCGCCGATCGAAAACAACTGCATGATTTTTCCGTAGTCGGAGGCAATATTGCCGTCCAGCATCTGCTCAGGTGGGGTACACGGTGCTGTCTGATAGTTTCTGATAAAATAGAGCACCATATCTGGATTGAAGACTTTTTCTTCGGCCCGGCTACTAAACTTATAACCGTTATACCAGCTACCGAGTGTTTCTAGCAGTTTCTGTCCATCAAGATCACATTTCGAAACCAGAGGTTGGATCATATCAGCAGTTTCCTGGTGGGTAAATCCCATAGCCTCATTAAAATCAGGGAGGAAGGTAAGATTGTCCCCGATATTAAATCCACTGGTCATGCTGTCTAGGGTGATGGAGGTTACGCCGGTGATAAAAAGACGATCAACAACCCCTTGTCCCGTTGCAATTTTTATGGTCTCGTAAAAGGCTCGAACAAATCCGCCTTTGCCCACGATCCGGGTAAATAACTCCAGACTATTGCCGAGAATAGCATTAGCAAAATGATCGTACTCGTCAATGAGCAGATAGAGCTTTTGTCCGCTGCACACACGGAACAGGCTGTCTATTTTTTCCTGCGGGCTTTCCTTGGCCCTGACTTCCTTGGCTGTGTCCGGGCCGTAATTATACTGCTCAAGAAAGGCGAGCAGACAGTTTTCAACCCGGCTGGTGAAATTCCGTCTGATGGTATCGGCGTCATCGGTAGCGATCCCGCTGAAGTTAAAGGCAAGTACCTGATAGCTGCTATGCAGCGGCGTAGAGTTTTTCTCTGCGGCAAGCCCGCAGAACAACGCCTCAAACTCATCCTTAAAGTGGACATCGTAGTAATACTGAAGCGTTGAGAGGAACAGGCTTTTCCCAAAACGGCGAGGGCGAAGCAGGATGTTGAAGCTACCCTGCTCCTCCAGCTCTTGTATATACTGGGTTTTATCTATATACAGATAATTCCCGGTTCTGATCTTCCTGAAATCGCTCTCGCCGTAAGGAATCTTCATACCCGCTTTTTTCCTTTTTTCTGCCCAAGCACCCTACTTCCGGTTCAACGCCTGAATCTGTAAGCGCAGGGAGTTCAGGCGGATAAAACCGCCCGCATCAGCCTGATCATAAACCGCATCCTCCTCAAAGGTAGCATGGGCCTCGGAATACAACGAGTTGTCTGATTTACGGCCTA
>JBATKL010000321.1:0-2303 GCA_049669385.1 Candidatus Electrothrix sp.
TCTCTATTGGCAGAAAGAAAACAAGAGGATCTTAAAAAAAATCAATGTGCTGATAAAAGACATACAAAGAACGCCGCAGAGCGGATTGGGCAAGCCCGAGCCTCTCAAATTTGACTTTTCCGGCTTCTGGAGTCGCCGGATTGACCACGAACATCGTCTTGTTTATCGCGCAGAAGAACAAGAGCTGCATATTCTTTCCTGTCGGCTGCATTATTGAATCTTGAAAGTTTGAGCTCCCTTCTCCATATCAACTGACAAAGCCATGAAAACCATCCTCGAAATAAACAATCTGCGCAAGACCTTTGCCGATTTTACGGCAGTTAACGGTATCAGCCTGGAAGTTAAGGCCGGGGAAATTTTTGGCTTCCTAGGACCGAACGGGGCAGGCAAAACCACTACCATCAAGATTTTGGCAGGCCTCCTCCAACCGGACAGCGGAAGCGTGACCATCAATGGCAATTCCCTGGTAGAGCATCCCCTTGCCTGCAAGCAGGACACCGGCTATGTCCCGGATCGCCCTTGGCTTTTTGAGAAGCTCACTGGCGGGGAATATCTCAAATTTGTGGCCAGCCTCTACAACTTGCCCGAAGAGCGCTTTAACGCAGCAGCCCCGAAATATCTGGATATGTTCGATCTCGGTAAATGGGAGGATCATCTCATTGAAAGCTACTCGCATGGGATGCGCCAAAAGCTGATTATGACCTCGGTCTTCATGCTCAACCAGCCCCTGCTCATTATTGATGAGCCCATGGTCGGCTTGGATCCCAAATCCGCCCGTATCGTCAAGGAGTTGTTCAAGCGAAAAGCAGAAGAAGGGAGCACGATCTTTCTCTCCACCCATTCCTTGGAAATCGCGGAAGAACTCTGCCATCGTATCGCCATCATCACCAACGGCACCTTACATATTATTGGGACAATGGAGGAACTCCGGAAAAAGGCGGGGAGAGAAAATCAGGATATTGATCTTGAAGAGATCTTTCTGGAGCTTACCGGAGCTTGGGAAATGCAGCAGGTTATTGCTGCGCTTAAAGAGGGGTGAAACGAACGGGGGGCTGTGGCTAGAGGGAGTACCCTGATACAGGAGAGGGCTCCAGAGTCTGGAAAAGAGTGCCTTAACAAGGGGGTACGGTCTCCTATTGATTTAATGTATAGGGCAGGCAAAAAACTAGCCGTCAGGTCGTGCATTGCACGCCTTTCTGGTTTAGGTACCGATTACCACACTTGAGGTGACCTCCTAAGCCACAGCCAATTTGCAGCCAAGGGCCTTGATTATCTTGCTGACGGTGGCAAATTGTGGCTTGCCTCCATCAGCCAGAGATTTATAGAGGCTTGCCCTTGTGACGCCAGCTTTTTTGGCAACTTCAGTCATGCCCATGGCACGGGCCGCCGTGTTCAATGCATGGATAAATTCTTCTGGGGTTCCTTTAGCTGCGTCCTGAAGAAATATTTTGATATCTTCCTCGGTTTCCAGATGTTCGGCAACATCAAAAAGTTTTGTTTTAAGGGCCATCATTTTTCCTCCAACCGTTTCTGAAGCTCTTTTGCCTTGGCAATGTCTTTCTTTTGGGTGGATTTGTCGCCACCGGCAAGAAGAAAAATCACCTCTCGCCCCAAGATTGTGAAGTATACGCGAAATCCAGGACCAAAGAACATACGAAGCTCAAAAAGATTGGCGGTGATTGTTTTATGATCACCAAAGGAACCGATAACCATGCTGTCAAGGCGTCTGGCTATCCTATTTCTTGATTGTCGGTCTTTCAACCCGGCAAACCACTTGTCAAACTGTTTGGTGCTGCGCAGTTCATATTCCATGTCTTTACTGTATCCATAAGGATACAAGAAGTCAAGAATGATAAAAAAGAAACAGTGCTATCAGGAAGTAAAAGTATACAGCGGGTAAAGAGCAGGGTGCGCACTTCACACCTTTCCGGCTATATCGTGAGATGTTCGATCTTGGCAAATGGGAGGATCATCTTATTGAAAGCTATTCGCACGGGATGCGCCAAAAGCAGAAGAAGGCAGCACGACTTTCCTCTCCACCCATTCCTTGGAAATCGCGGAAGAACTCTGTCATCGTATCGCCATCATCACCAACGGCACCTTGCATATCATTGGGACAATGGAGGAACTTCGGAAAAAGGCGGGGAGAGAAAATCAGGATATTGATCTGGAAGAAATCTTTTTGGAGCTTACCGGGGCTTGGGAGATGCAACAGGTTATTGCTGCGCTTAAGGAGGAGTGAAACGGGGCTTAAGACATAAGTTAGGCCTTTTGTTTTCCAAATAAATAACCAAGTATCATAG
>JBATKL010000322.1:0-2021 GCA_049669385.1 Candidatus Electrothrix sp.
TCACCCTGCATCCAGCCACGGCTCGCCCTACCCTGCTGAGCGGCGTTATGGCCTTTAAGGAAGGGCAGCCCAAGTATGCCCTTGATGAACAGGGTCGACTCATCGGTTTGAATCTGGCTGCTACCGAATTGGATGATGAGCGATGGCAAAAGATTGTACATCTGCTAGAGGAACATGAGGTGCGCCTACAGGCCCTCAATCTCTGTGAGAATCAGCTCAAAAAGTTTGTTCCACCGCCCGGTATTGCTGAGCTGATCTCTCTTGATCTTGAGGATAATCCCTTGGAGTTCCCACCGCAGGAAATCGTCGACCGAGGACCTGCCGCCGTGTTGCGTTTTATCCAGGATGCTGTTTCTCAGGGGACACGGGATGCCTTTGAAGTCAAGATGCTCATTGTTGGCGAAGGTGAGACCGGCAAAACCACCCTCTGGAATCTTCTCCAAAACCCTGATCATCCTGTTCCCGACCCGGATCAGCAATCCACAGTGGGCATTCAGATCAAAGAGGGCTGGGAATTTCAGCATCTTGATCGCCCAGACGATACGTTCTACGTTAATCTCTGGGATTTCGGGGGCCAGGAAATCCAGTACATGACCCACCAATTCTTCCTCACCCGCCGTTCCTTTTACGTGCTGCTGGCAGATGGCAGAAAAGAGGCGGCCAATTTTCCCTACTGGCTGGATATCATTAACCTGCTGGGCCGTGACTCGGAAAAAAAAGAACAACTTCCTGTCCTGGTGGTGCTCAACGAAAAAGGCAACAAAAACCCGGCCCCGCCCTATGATTCTGCCACTGTTACCGAGCAGTATCCTCATTTGGACATCAGCAAGAGGGAGGTTGATTTTGCTCAACAGGACGGGCGGTTGGAGGCACTGACCGAAGCGATCAAAGAAGTACTCTGCCACCAAATCGCCCATTTGCCCATTCAAATCCCCCGCCTCTGGGATGAGGTCCGCGCCGAGATCAAGACCTTGCAAAAGGGGAAGAACCATATCTGTCATGAAGATTTTGTCCAAATCTGCACCAGACACGGCCTGAAGGAACGAGAGCAGCAGGATGATCTCAGCCAGCTCTTCCACGATCTGGGCCTGATCCTCCATTTTCGTGAACCCACCCTGGAAGACTTTATTGTCCTTAACCCGGAGTGGGCTGTTAATGCGGTCTATACCATCCTGGAGAATGACGACGTTAAGGAAATCAACCAAGGCCGTTTTAACAAGTTGCTGCTCAAGGATATCTGGACAGAAAAAAGCTTCTCGGTTGCCGAGCAGGACAAGCTGCTCAACCTGATGCTCAAAGACGGGCTGGAGGTTTGCTTCCGATCCACGGAAAACAATGAGGAGATTTTCATTGCGCCTCAGCTCCTGCCAGAAGAACCGCCTAAAGGCATCTGCTGGACCGACAGCTCGACCACCCTGCGCTATGTCTATCATTACCCTTTCATGCCCAAGGGAATTATCGGACGGCTGATCGTTCGCCTGCATGAGGATATCGAGCAATGCGATGCGGAGGCTTGCTCTTGCGGCGATTGGAAAAAAATCGTCTGGAAAAACGGGGTATATCTGCGCAAAGACGGTTGCCGGGCTCGGGTTCGTTTCATGAAGGAGCGAGAGCAAGGACGGGAGATCATCAGGATTGAGGTGCAGGGCAAGGAGGCTGATGAACGGAAGCATGTGCTGCGAGAGATCCGGCAGGAGCTGAACCTTATCCATAGACATTCCTTTCCATCGTTGCGGTTCTTTGAGAAAATTCCTTGTAATTGTGAGGAGTGTAAGGGATCGACTACTCCGAATGAGCATGATAACGAGAAGCTGGACAGGATGAAGGGCAAGGGTATCGACGAAGTGCAATGCGATGTGAGCGGCAAGATGATTTCTATTCGACAGCTTCAGGACGGTGTTTTCGGACAATTTTCCGCACATGATCCTGTTCCCATACCTGATCCGCCAGCGCCCATAGAGAAACCTTGGTGGATTCTTTGGTGGAAATGGCTTGTGGTGGCGGTGGGATTCATAGGATCT
>JBATKL010000323.1:0-4053 GCA_049669385.1 Candidatus Electrothrix sp.
AAGGAGAGGAGGCTTCGGCATACTCCTTTTCCTCGGCCATTTGGGCCAAGCGTGCCATCCGGCCCGCCTGGACAGCCAGGGCAAAGGCCTTGCCAGCCATCACCGGATCATGGCTGGTGGCAATGGCGGTATTAACCAGAACCGCATCCGCGCCCATCTCCATTGCCTCTGCCGCCTGGGAGGGCCTACCGATTCCAGCATCCACCACCACGGGCAGCTTGCTGATATCGATGATCCGCTTGAGCATCGCCTTCATCTCCAGGCCACGGTTGGTGCCGATGGGCGAGCCCAAGGGCATAATCGCGGCAGCGCCTGCATCGTGGAGCTGCTTGGTCACGGTGATATCCGGCATCATATAAGGAAGAACGATAAAACCCTCCTTGGCCAGGATCTCGGTGGCTTTGAGTGTCCCTGCATTATCCGGCAGCAGATACTTCATGTCCGTGATCACCTCAATCTTGATGAAATCACCGCAACCAGCCTCACGGGCGATCCGGGCAATCCGGACTGCCTCTTCAGCAGTCCTGGCACCGGAAGTGTTGGGCAGGATACGCACCGACTTGGGGATATATTGCAAAATATCTTTTTCCTTGGCATTGGGATCCACCCGGCGCAGAGCCACGGTGATCAGCTCGGAACCGCTGGCCTCCAGCATGGGGGCAATAATGTCGCGGGAGGCAAACTTGCCGGTCCCGGTAAGCAGACGGCTGGTAAAGGGCACATCGCCAAAGTACAGGGTATCGTACAGGGTATCATTTTCTGTTTTTTTTGTGGACATCATCCACCTCCTACAAAACTGAGCAACTCGACCGTATCACCTTGGTTAAGGCTGGTCTGCTCCCAGTCGTTTTTTTTAATCAGCTGCAAATTGACTTCCGCAATCACGGTGTCAGGATCAAACCCCTTTTCCACAATCATCGCGTGCAGGCTTTGGCTGGAGATAACTGTCTGTTCGCCGTTCAGAATAATATGCATCGAAATTTGAGATAATTCGAGAGAGTAAGGTAATAAAAAAGTTCACAGCAAGCCGTGGAGAATTAACTGCGGGAGAGGAAGAAAGAAGGGGCAAAAAAGGAAGGTATTTCTGCAAAGCTTTCATCACTATCCCTACGACGGCATTACCCGTGTCAGGTTCCAAGGGTTGAGGTACTGACCTCTCTCAGCTTTGTTCAAAGCACCCCCAGTGAAACGTAGACCAATGTCTACCTGATTTTTTACTGATTTGTCAATATAAATTGTCAATATGAATTCAAACGGTCGTTCGATTTTTCCCAGGCTCGCACGCTTTCCACATCCATCATATTGCTTTCGTCGGTATCTAAACGATACAACCGGTTGTGTTTTTTATAATGGACCCATATTTTAGGACAGCTATTTCAATAAGAAGATAAACGTTCTCTCTTGAACTTTCTTCATTGCGCAGGTAAACTCAATCGATAATAAAATCACCGATTCCTGTCTTGTTTGTGGGGCGAAGAGAATCCCAGCCACACCGAGAACTGTAAACTCAAGGAGACTGCATCCATGCCGGAAAATTCCTCAATGTTTAAGTATGATAAATACGGCAACACCCGCGAGATATATGTATATTCCAGCGGACTAAGCCTGCATGCTGACCCTTTTGTTAACCGAGGAACCGCCTTTACCATAGATGAACGGCAGCGCCTCGGACTGGTTGCCATGCTGCCTCCTGCTGTGCGCAGCCTGGATGATCAGGTGAAAAACAGCCGGGTCAAAGTGGAGGACAAGGAATCTGATATTGAACGTTTTGTCTACATTCGTTCCCTGTTTGACCGCAATGTGACCCTGGCTCATGCCCTGATTAAAAGCGATATTAATCGTTATATGTCCATAATTTATACGCCCACTGTGGGGCATGCCTGTCAGCAATACTCCTCTATGTTTCGCTCGGCCAACGGGCTCCATTTTCACCCTGGCAATATTGATCAAGCGGAGAATGTTCTCCGTCGTTTTCAGCAACGGGATATTCGGGTCGCGGTGGTAACAGATAACCAGGGTATTCTCGGACTTGGTGATCAGGGCGCAGGCGGGATCGCCATCTGTTTGGGCAAGCTGATGCTTTATACCCAGGGAGCAGGAATCGCGCCTTGGCATTGCCTGCCCATCTCACTGGATGTGGGTACTAATAATGAAGCACTGCTCAATGATCATGAATACCTGGGATGGCGTCATAGGCGTATCGCCGGGGACCAATACATTGATTTTATCCAGCGTTTTGCTCGGGCCTTTCGTAATGTTTTCCCCAGTACCCTTTGTCAGTGGGAAGATTTTTCAAAGCAGAATGCCTTTGCCATCCGTGACACCTTTCTGCATGACCTGATTTCCTTTAATGATGATATCCAGGGGACCGGTGCAGTTGCCTTGGCAGCCATCTACACGGCCATGCGGATCAAGCAAGAAAGCCTAACAAAACAGAAGTTCTTGATTCATGGAGCCGGGGCAGGGGGGATCGGTATTGCTGAGCAGATTATGGTCGCCCTTTGTGCGGAAGGAGTGTCGGAAGAGGAAGCTCGCAAGCAGATCTTTACCCTGGATTCACAGGGCCTGATCACAACGAATCGTGAACTTCTTCCTTATAAGCAGAAGTTTGCCCAGGATCCGGCAGTGCTTGATTGGTTGCGGGATGAACAAGATGGGCAGCTTGAAAATGTGGCGAAACAGGCCGGGATCACAGTGTTGATAGGCACCTCGGGGCAGCCTGGCTGCTTTAGTAAAGAGGTTGTACTGTCAGTACTAAAGCATACTGACCGCCCAGTGATTATGCCGCTTTCCAATCCGACTGACCATGCTGAGGCTGTGCCAGCGGATCTCTACAGCTGGACAAACGGTCGTGCCCTGATAGGAACCGGTTCCCCTTTTCCTGATGTCATGTTTGATGGCCGGGCTTTTTCGGTATCCCAGGCCAATAATGTTTTTGTCTTTCCCGGAGTAGGGCTCGGCACCTTGGCTTCTGGATCCCGTGCTGTGCTGCCGGAATTTTTTACTGCTGCTGCCGGGGCAGTCTCCTCCTGCGTGAGTCCTGGAGATATGAAGAACGGGGCTTTGCTTCCTCCGGTGACCGACCTTGCTGAAGTCAGTCTCAAGGTTGCTCAGGCCGTCGGGGAGGCGGCAATTGCAGCGGGCGTGAGTCGGCCTTGCGCTTTTTCCAGCTTTCAGCATCATAATGATCCGGTTCGCTTACAGCGCTTGATTCGGCATTTTCGCTGGCAGCCAACCTATCTGCCCTTGGTTGCTATGTAAGCGGAAGGGTGCCGTAGGGGCGACCGGCGGTCGCCCTGTTGCTGAAGAATACATTGAAAGGTTAGCTGGATAGAGCCCGACAGGATGGTACACGCTCACAACGCTCCATCAAATAATCATCTATAAACAACAAGGAGAATAGATCATGGTGCAACAGGATACACATAGTGTGACAGTAGGATACATCCTCTGGATTTTTGGTTTCATGGGGATGCATCGCTTTTATTACGGCAAGCCGATCTCCGGCACCGTGTATTTTTTCACGCTGGGCCTGCTCGGCATAGGCTGGATCGTTGATCTGTTTCTGATTCCGGGTATGGATCGCGAGGCTGACCTGCGCTTTACTCCGGGGCCCAATAATTATAATATTGCTTGGATTCTGTTGGTCTTCCTTGGTGCCCTTGGGGTTCACCGGATGTACATGGGGAAATGGTTGACCGGTATCCTTTACCTCTTCACTGTCGGACTGTGCGGCTTTGGTATCCTTTATGATCTCTGGACCATGAATGATCAATTGACGGAGGTCAATACTGGCGCATAACGAAAAAACGTTGAGAAATTCTACCTGTTATTTCGAGTGCCGTAGGGGTGAACCTATGTGTTCGCCCTTTTATGCCGGGCAGACACACAGGTCTTCCCCTACGTTTTCATGTTGCATTCCTCTTGCAATTCCTGTTGCAATTCCTGTTGCAATCACACCTGATCTATGGCACTCTTGTTGCAACTTTTACCTCTTACTTGATTCCCTTACCCATCTCCGAACACCGTATGATGATTATCTCTCCATATCTC
>JBATKL010000324.1:0-5438 GCA_049669385.1 Candidatus Electrothrix sp.
ACCTTGAGCTCCGGCGTCACCTGTATCGCCCTTGTCTCCTTTTTCACCCGGAAGACCTTGAGCTCCGGCGTCGCCTGTGTCGCCCTTATCTCCTTTCTCACCCGGAAGACCTTGAGCACCGGCTTCGCCTGTATCGCCCTTGTCGCCTTTCTCACCCTGAAGACCCTGAGCACCGGTTTCACCTGTATCGCCCTTGTCGCCTTTCTCACCCTGAAGACCTTGAGCACCGGTATCGCCCGTATCTCCTTTCTCACCCTGAGCACCGGTATCGCCCCTGCTCACCATGAGATCCCAACACCCTCCCTGCAAAGCAGCGTCTTCAACAGGAGAAGCACCTGAATTTGACGTACAACAAATATTTATATAGGAACTCCCGTCGTATTGAACCATATTTCCAGAAAGATAGGTCTTGCCGGAGCTCCATCGCCCACTCCAAGAAAAATCTGTCTTTTCACAGTCCGCCCCTGTCTCGGATCCTACCTCTGGCCCAGACCCACTCCCAAAGCAAACCTCTGCATAAGCAACGACATACACAGTGCTCCCTGAATATGACGAGACATCAATCTTATATTTATCTTCACCAGCACTGACTAAATCTTCATGGTTATTGCCATATTGCCCTGGTGCGGCTTTAGAAATTTTCTCCTCACCAACATAGAGAGCAGTTTGACTCATAACTGAGCCATCAAACATAAAAAAAGAAGCCGTAACTCTTTCATTCAGATAAGTAATATGAAGTTTACCCACCTGAGTTCCCTTATTGATATCGTTTTGTGCCGCTCCAGCATAAATTGGCGTCTCGACTTCTTCACCGTCTTCAATGGTAATCTGCCAACCCCATCGCTCTGTCTTGAGAAAATCGTCTAATTGCTCAGGACCAAAGGCGAACGCTCCCTCACAGCTTTCGTTTTGCTCTGAATGACCCGTTAACGGCGGCAACAATAGTAATGAAGAGAGTAAGACAGCAGATCTAATATTCATTTAATTATATTCCCTTTTTCACCATCACTTTTTAAAAAATTCAGCTAACATCATAACAGTAGCTTGCCTAAAATTGATTGCACATCGACATTCAGGCGCCCCAACTACAAAATACCACATTGTAATATACAAATACAAAAAAAGCCCCGAAAACGGGACAACACCTAGTAACTATATGATATGGTATATCTTTTCATTAAGTAATATTTTTCCTACGTAAAATTCGTATATTCACTTTTTCTAACTCTAAGCTACAAGCAAATAAAAAAAAAGTACAGGTAGAAATAAGCGAAGAAACGTTGAAAACATCAAAGAATCAAAATAGGATATTTTTTTTATTGAGAATATCGCACTTGCATAAAAAGTATTTTTTTTTCATACTCAACTCATCAGTTAACGTTTAACGAATGGGAAATCTAGGCGGATTTCAATTGCCTTTGCAAAAAAAACAACATGGTGATGCTTCATGAAAAAAAAATTATTAGTTACCTTTTTATGCCTTACAGCGAGTGCTGTCTGGGCAAAAGGCGGATGGATTATTGACCAAAAAACACAATGTGAAGTTTGGGATCCGACGCCTACTCCTAACCAGTCATTAACCTGGAGCGGTGAATGCGAAAATGGAAAAGCGAACAGCGAAGGTATTGCCAAATGGCACAAGGGGAATAAAGTAGTCTCTAGTATACAAGGGGTTATGAAAGAAGGGCGTTGTCTGGGAGAATGCCTTGCAATTGTCTCCTCCGGCAAAGGTAAATTTAAATATATAGGGCAGTTAAAAGATAATGATTTACATGGTAAGGGGATACTTACCTGGCCGGACGGCAACGAATATTCAGGAGATTGGATCGAAGGAAAACGGCACGGTTCTGGAAAATTTGTTTGGAAAAACGGTACACAATATATCGGCGACTGGAGAGATGACAAGAGTACCGGTAAAGGCACCTATACCTGGATTGATCGTGATGAAAAAAAATATATAGGTGACATGAAAGAAGATAAATTCCACGGAAACGGCGTTATGTTTTACACAAGCGGAGATAAATATTCAGGCAGCTGGTCCAATGGAAAAAGGCATGGCAAAGGAACTTATACCTTCCAGGACGGGACAACCTATAAGGGGATATGGGAAAACGGGCAAAGGATACAGATTTTTCCTCGATTAAGAGATTTCCTTTTCTGGTAGAGGGATGGAAAGAATACAAACTCAATGATTTCAAAAGGTCTTCATATCAAGACAACCAAGATAAAGGCAAGGCTACGCGCTGGGCGTGTAGCCTAAACCTTCCTCCTCATGAATACAAAAACATGCCTCTTTTTTCAGGCAAGACCCGCTCTTATGCTTATGGAGTATCCTCAGAATAAAGTATCCCAAAAATGGCGCGAATCCCGTCCAGCATACCCAGAGTAGGACGCGACACCAGCTTCTCATCAACGAGAAAAACCTGATTCTCCTGAACAGCCTTGATCACCTGAAAGCCCGGCTCTTTCCTGATCATCTCCGTGCTCACCTGATTCATCCGTCCTTCCTGCGCCAAAAAAACATCTATCTTCTTTGCCTTGGACAGGATACGCTCTTTGCCGTACTCGGCAATATTACTCTTGCGCACTTGGACGGCATCCGTAGCCACATTGATTCCGCCAGCAGATTCCAGAACAAACATCGACATAGACTCCGGGGCAAAGGTCTTCATCCGCTTATGGATGGATTCAAAATAGACTTTTTTTCTCTTCTCAGCAGGAATGCGTTCCACCTGTTGGTTGATCTCCACAAGCCCGGCACCGAAACGGGCGATCATATGTGATGCTTCCTCTTGGTGCCCGCTCAGAACGCCGAGAGTCTCCCAGTATCGGAACATTTCATCCACAGAAGTGGGCTGAAGCGAGACCACGGTCACGCCGTTTGCCTCAAGGCTTTCCACCATGTGCGGATACGAACGGCTGAGCATGGGGCGGATCAGGACAAGGTCCGGCTTCAGGGCCAGCAGCCGTTCCGGGTCATCGCGAAAACTGAGCGTAGGTAGCTCAGGCAGCTGCTTATCACTGCGCCCGACAGCCACAATCTGCGCTCCGGCTCCCATGTCGATCAGGTTGCGGGTATGAGCCGCATACAGGGAAATGACCCGTTGAAAAGATCTGTTCGGCTGGATCACCCTGCCGTCGTTATCAACGATGGGCTCTCCGAGCACCGGTGCAACCAGAAGACAAGAAAGCAGGATGGTAAAAAAGATATGTTTCAGCATTATTTTCTCTTGGTTTGAATTTTTCGTAGGCGTGAACTGGGTAGGCACAGGGACCTGCCCCTACAACCCTCATGCAGCAGGCAGCCTATAACTCACCTGATTGCAGGCGGAAAAGGCATCCTCCCGCACCCGCGCCTCCACGCCGTAGACCTCTTTTATGACATGGGGGCGCAGCACCTCATCGGTCGGACCTTGGCAAATAATCCGCCCGTGTTTCAAAAAAATTAATTCATCACAGAAATAGGCAGCCAGATTCAGATCATGAATTGCAGCGACCACGGTCAAACCCTGCTCCGCAACCCGCCGACGAATCAGGCCGAGAATGAACAGAGAATGGTAAATATCCAAATTAGAGGTGGCCTCATCAAGAAGCAGCACCTCTGGGTCCTGAACTAAGGCACGGGCCACAGCAACCCGCTGTTTTTCCCCACCGGACAGCCGGGTTACTGAGCGAGCCGAAAATCCGTCCACGCCCATTTCCGCCATCACCGCATCAACCAAGGCATGCCCCTGTTTCGTCAGGGAGGAGAATCGACCGAGATGGGGATGACGGCCCATCTCCACCACTTCACGCACGGAAAAACCAAAGCGAACCTGAAAATCCTGGGGCACCAAAGCAATCCGTTGTGCCAATTCCCGTGCCTGCCAACGCTTGAGCAGGGTTTCGCGATAGCGAATCTCCCCTTTATCTGCGGTGGCCAGACCACAGAGCAGATCAAGCAGGGTGGTTTTACCGCTGCCGTTCGGCCCGAGAATGCCGTAACATTTCCCGGCAGACAGGGTGAGATCTATTCCGGCTAAGACGGGCTGATCCTTGTAGGAAAAGTCGATCTGCTCCAACTGCCAGAGGATATCAGAAGCAATTCTATCCACTAGCCATTTTCCTGCTGTCGTTTTTTAAAGATATAGGCAAAAAACGGTCCGCCGATAAGGGCTGTCAGTACCCCGATGGGGACTTCAGCAGGCAGCACCGCCCTGGTCACGGTATCGGCCAGGAGCAGGAGCAGGCCCCCGCCCAGTGTGGAAAGAATGATCAGCTGGCGATTATCCGGGCCGATAAGGTGGCGGAGCAGATGGGGGACAATCAGACCGACAAAGCCGATAATTCCAGAGACTGAGACGCAGAGTGCTGTCATGAGGGAACAGGTAACAAGAAGAATCCAGCGCAGACGCACCGTATTGACCCCGAGGGTAGCAGCGGCTCGTTCCCCGGTAGCCATAATATTGAGATCGCGGCTATAAAACAGGCAAACCGCCATACCAATCAGGGCGACCGGCAAAAGAAGGAAAATATTCTGAAGGGAAATCCCGGAGAGCGAACCCATGAGCCAGAAGATAATAATTCCGACCTGTTCGTCAGCAATAAACTTGAGGAAACCAATGGCTGCGGACAAGATGGCTGCTACAATCACCCCGGACAGGATTAGGCTGGTTGAGGAAAGCCGTCGGTCTTCAGAGGCAAGGGCCAAGACCGTGAACAGGGTACCGATACTGCCCGCAAAGGCGAAAATCGGCACGGAAAACGCAGAGGGCAGAGCCAAGCCGACAACCTGGAGAACAATGACCAAAGAAGCGCCAAAGGCTGCGCCCGAGGAAATACCCAGGGTATAGGGATCAGCCAGCGGGTTAAGGAGAATAGCCTGAAAAACTGTGCCGCAGAGGGCCAACATCCCCCCGACCAAGACAGCCGCTAAGATGCGAGGCAGACGCACATCCATGACCACTGCCGTGACCACCGGATCAAACCCGGCATCCTTGCCGCTCAAAGAAAGAGCGTGCCCGATAAGCTGCAAAACCGTTGTAGCCGGGATCTGCATAAAGCCCATCGTGGCGGACACAACCACAGCAACAAGCAGGAGAAGACACATGCCTCCCCCTGCCGCCCAAGAGAATCCTGACCGTGTAGCCATTGATCTCGGCATCTTTACTTCAGCACGATTTCCGCATCCGCAGCAGCATCACCGGCATGTTGGACAAAGATATCAGCAAAGGCATCCAGTTCACCAAGCCCTTTTTTCACCGTGACAACCTCAAAACCTTCCTTTTCCAGAATCATCTGCCAGGACGGCTCTTCGGGATCTGTCCCAGCCATATCATTGAGCGCGTGATCTCCGGCCACGACCATGCAGGGTTTCAGCATCACCTTTTTCACACCGCGCATTTTCAGCTTTTCGATCACATCCTCAAGCGCAGGAAAACCCTCCACATTACCTATCA
>JBATKL010000325.1:0-4479 GCA_049669385.1 Candidatus Electrothrix sp.
GAAACATGTTTGCCTGCTGCTTTCATCACCTCAATGGATCGGCGAACGTCCTGAAAGGAAAAGCCTGATGGGCGGTAATAACGCTGATGAAAATCAGGGCGGGCCGAATTCATGGAGACTCGGATGGAATCAAGGCCAGCTGCGGCCAGTTTTTCCACAGCATCGGGCAGGCTGGCATTGGTGTTCAGATTGATCGTGCCTTTTGTGGTCTGCTGGCGGATCAGATGAATGGATTTTTCCAGAATAGCAGCCTGGAGTAGCGGCTCTCCCTCGCAACCCTGACCAAAGCTGACCACTGGATAGGGAGCGTTTTCCAGATGCGGGATGGCAATCTCGGCGATCTCACGGGCTGTCGGGGCAAAGCGAATCCGATCCTGGGTGGACGGGCAGCAGCCTGAAGGCTGGAGCGAAATACAGCCCACGCAGGAGGCATTACAGGTGGGTGAACTGGGCAGGGGGGCTTCCCAGCGCCCGAGGAAATAATTACGAGCCGCCGGGCAGCCGTAGGTCAGACAGCATTTACCCAGATGCTGGATCAGGCGGTTGTCCTGATGTTGCTTGAGTTTTTTTGCTGTCCGCTGGTTGATGAGATCCTGATCAAAGCCCGCAATGTCCTGACGGATATCCTGATCGCTGCGAAAGGCGGCTACCCAGAATTTTCCATCCATCCAGCCAACAGCTGTGTAGGCAAACAGGGGCAGAAGCGGAGCCTTTTCCCGGCTCTGATACGCAGCTGTGTAGACGGCTGTATGGGCCGGAGCCATAAAGGCGGCAACAGCGGATATGCCTGTTGCCCCGGTATAGGGATCAGCATCCAACAGGGCTGGTTCCCCGGTGTCTGGTTCAATGCCGACGGGAAGTCGGTCCGGCAGGACAAAGAGTTCGCTGCCCTCGGGTAACTCTATCAGCTCTGCATGATCTGGACAGAGAAAAAGATCCCCACTGGCCCCAGCCATGGTCAGCCCTTCATAGTCTCTTATTTCACCTTTGCTGTTGGCGAAAACCAACGTCGGTTTATTGCTCCTCACTGTGCTCTCACGTTATTTTTTTAATTTGCTCAGCACAGTGTCAACGGCCTTGTACACGTCAAGATCGTCACCAAACACATCCTGGATTTTAGGATGTTTGATGAGGTCATCAATGATGTACGCTGTCAGGTAAAGAGTGAGGATGTTAGGATCTGGAACAAGGGTACGAATATCCGCGACTTTTAAGCGAATTTCGAATTCCTCCATCTCTGCCGGTTCTCGCAGTTGTCGCTCAACCCCCTGCTGGATGGCATGGACATCATTGGTCTCGATGATATGCTCATCCATAAGTCGCTGAACCAAAATTATTGCCAGGTCCTGCGCATTATCTCTAGCCTTGTTCAGGATAAAGCGACGTTCTCTTTCTCGTTTCCGATCAAGGGCGTCAATCGCATTATTTGTTGATCTGCTCGGGTTAATATGACGGGCCATAATTTTCTTCTCCTTGTCTTTTTCCTTACTTCCCTTACTTCCCTTACTTCCGCATCCAGTGTCCGCGTCCGCTTTTAGGTATCAGAGGACTCACTTTGGTAGAGTTTTTGAAAGTCCTTTATACGTGCGTCAGTCTCCGCTGGAAGCTCAAGGTCGTATTTGCTCACGTATTCAGCAGCCATTCGGTGGGTGTTGAATATGGGGACATTAAGTCGCAGGTTATTAACAGCAAGTTGCATATATTCGTCATGACGCTCATAGAACAACTCAAGTACCTTGGGCAGGAGCCGGTAAAAGGACTGTGAGTCTTCAGCATAAAGGAGGGTATCTGGATGCTCACTCAGGCTGTCGGCATTCAGAGGGCCATCATAACCGAATTTCCATCCTGTTGCTCCTTCATGGTATCCTTCCACCCACCAGCCGTCCATAACGCTGAGATTAGGGACACCGTTCATGGCAGCTTTCATACCGCTGGTACCGGATGCCTCCAAAGGGCGCTTGGGACTGTTGAGCCAAGTATGTACACCGGAAACCATCATCTTGGCAATCCGCATATCATAGCCGGGAATGAAAATAAGCTGGGCCAAGCCGTTACTGCGGGTGTAGAGCTCTTCCTGATTGTCCAGAATAAGCTTGAGCACGGACTTACCCGGTTCATCCTGGGGATGGGCCTTGCCGGCAAAAAGGAAATTAATGCGCCAATTATTTTCCACTAAGATATCAGCTAAGGCAGGGATATTATCAAAAATAAGATCTGCTCGCTTATAGGTGGAAAATCGTCGCGCAAAACCCACAGTGAAGACACCAGGAAGCAGACGGGAGTCTTCCGGGAGCTGGTGGGAAAGATAGTTGGGCGGATCAATCCAGGTGGTATCCATCTGGGTACGGTGATCCGAGAGCATTGTATTAATATACTCTATCAGGATGTGATTATCCTGGTACCAAGCCTGCTGTAATTGCTTGCGAAAAGATGGTTCGTCAGGCAGTTCCATATGGGCAAAAACACCGGGGTCATCACGCCAGCCAGCCAGCTCTTCGGTATTGTCAAAGAGCTCAGCTCTTGTTTCGCTAATCCAGGTCAGGTGATGGACACCGTTAGTAATTGCCTTGATCTTATCGGCCACATCTGGAAACTGTTTCCTGGTGACATCCCGGTGCAGACGACTGACACTGTTGATGGCCCGGTTGACCCGCATGGCAAAGGCGGTAAAATTATAATCATGAGGTGAGTCAGCATCAGTGGCCAGCAGATTCAAGATATGTTGACAAGTTTCGTGGCTGATACCAGTGTAGAGTGAGCGGGTAAATCGGTCGTGCCCGGCTTTGACTGGGGTATGGATGGTGTAGACGATATGCTGTTCAACTTCTCGGGCGGCAGCCATGATATCTTCATCCCGCATAACCGTTCTGTAGTCCTTTCCCAGTGTTTTTTCGAGCTGGCGGAGTATCAGATGCAAGGTTACGGTAACCCCATGCTGTTCGTTGAGATGTATGGTGTTGGGGGTTAATCCTAGAGCCTCAGTCAACGGCAGAATGCCTGAGCCGAGCATGCGTCGCTGATTCGCCTTCATAATGGCCGATGTGGCATTATATAAGCGCAGACCTGCTTCACGAACCCAAGGCGGAGAAGAGGGGATGGAGTAGTCGAGGAGGAATTCCGGCACAAAATAATCCAGTTCCTCGCTGACTTCCATTTTCATCCAGACATGGGCCTTGGCCTCGGTGGGATGATCGTATTCATTGAAAAAAGGAACCGTAATTTCCAAAGGCTGTCCCGGCTGCTCAGGATCTTGCAATTGGAAGAGGGTCGGTGTTGTTTCCGGGGACCAATTGGTGGCCTGATCAATCTGGCCGACTCGGGAATCAACAAGTTGGGAAAAATACCCTTCTCGATACAGCAGAGAAACGGCCATCACCGGTATATGGGTGTCTGCGAAGCTCTTAAGGGTGTCTCCGGCAAGTACGCCTAAGCCACCGCTGTAATTAGGAATCTTTCGCGGCCCCTGAAGATACTTATCCAGCAATTTTTGAATATTCGGATCATCGCTTTTCGTATATTTTTCTTCTTTGAGAAAATCCTGCACAGGATGAAAAATATCCGGATCCGCCCCGATTTCCATAGAAATATAGGCAACGGAGTTCTTTTTCGGACTGCTGAGCTCCTGCCAGACCTGATCAAAAACAGATTGGGGAACCCCGAAAAACGTACCGAACTTATTCTTACAGGTTAATTCTTCGACAGAGTTGATGTTGATCGGTTTTTTATTGGTCACGTCTGGTTCTGGATGCCTCGTTAAATGAGTGTGCCTTTTGCTTATTTAATAGGCACTTTTTTTTTCGCTCCCGTTCCGGGGAGCGGCGCCTAAGATGTCTACAGCATAAACACTGTTAAAGTAGATGGGCTGGTGCGGTTTTGCAAGTGAATTTCTAATTCCAAGAGAAATATGAGTTACGTCATTGCATAAAAAGTGATAGGTTCAAATGCGTAAATCGCCCGTGTTGAATACGCTCTTACTGTATCCTTAACAACGGAAAACCTCAATTTATCGTGCTCGATTGCATTTTGCGGTATAAATCATGATGTCAAGCTTTTTCAGCTCTATCTCTCCAAAAAGAAAAGAAATCACCGCAACTCAGCTTGTTGTTTTTTCCTCTTTCTTTTTTATTTTGTTTGATAACAGTACATTCTTTCAACATATTTTAGAGGTCTACCCGTTCTCATTCAAGAACTTCCTCTTCTTAGCCTCATTGACTGCCGGGGGTACGCTTGCCATAGCTCTTTTTCTTACCCTGATGACCAGCATATGTCCGACAAAACCTCTTCTCATTCTGTTTCTGCTTATCTCATCAGTTGCAGCCTATGTTATGGATACCTATGATACCGTTATAGATCATATCATGATCCAGAATATTGTCGAGACAAGCTGGGATGAAACCTCGGATTTACTCAGCTTGAGGATGGTTGGCTATATCTTCGTGCTCGGGCTGCTGCCGAGCTATGCAGTGTACAGGGTAGCTG
>JBATKL010000326.1:0-2260 GCA_049669385.1 Candidatus Electrothrix sp.
TTTTTAGAAAGCTCGTTAAGGAGCATCCAGATATCGATATTCGTATTGCCACCAACAGTCTGGCATCCACTGACAGCTGGTACTGTTACGCCATATCCTTTCAGCAGAAACAGGTTATGCTGACGGACTTGAAATTTAAAATTTACGAATTTAAGCCGCTGCCAGGGGAGATGCGAACCTACATGCCAGGGTTTGATATACTGCGATCCAGGAGGCTGACCCCAACGGAGAGGGAAGAGCTTGAGGCCGCAGACTTGGTTCCAGAAAAGCCTAGCCAGGGCCTGCAAAGAGCACCCTCGGTGGCAGAACCTTATTTCGCCTTGCATGCGAAGTCCTTAGTGATTGATGATGAAATAACTTTTATTGGCTCATATAATCTGGACCCACGCAGCGAAAATCTCAACACAGAAGCAGGGTTGGTTGTTCGGGATAAGCAATTTGCCGCTTTGCTGAAGAAAAGCATTATGAAAGACATGCTTCCACAGAACAGCTGGGTAATCGCCAAAAACAAATATCCACTGGGATTAGGCGTTCCCAATGCTATTCTGGAAGCACTCTCTCACCTTATTCCCTTTATAGATCCCTGGCCACTTCGTTATGCAGGCTCGTACAACCTCAGGAAAAATAAAGCACCCTTGGAGAGTGGACATAAAGATTTTTATGAACATTATAGGTGGGAAGGGAGTTTTCCTAATGTTTCTTCCGAGCGAAGCGGGAAAATACTCGGTGCAGTGACGACCAAAACTTTTTTAGGAATTATTAAGCCCTTGCTCTAAACGCAGAGTTTAACGGCTCGCAGGCCCTTCAATAAGCACAATCAAGGGCATCCAGGCAAGGAATAAGCAGAGTAACCCATTGCCACCCAGCCAAAGTCGACTTAATTCTCTGCTGGAAATCCCACGGATATTGGCACGATCAAAGAGGTCCCAGAGGAGATGTGATCCCACCCCGATGCCGAACCCGGCAATGAAGACTGTGAAGAAAAAAATGTCGAGCCTCCTTGCAAGAAAAAAGAGCGCAAAGAAAAGAATGCCGCTATGAAAGAGAGCGTTTCTATGGGCTCCTATTCCCAAATACTTGATGTCCAGATCAGGGAAGACCGTGCCCAGATAGCAGGGGATTAAGCAAAGGAGAAATGTGCCGATAAAAGAGGCTTCTTTTGGTCCCTCCTCTGCCAAGAGCAAGGTGCTGAAGACAAGCATGAGGCACACAATCCCAACCAGGCTATGCTCGGATCGGTACACGCTTTTTTGTTTGAACAATTTCAAAACAAGCAGGTTTAAGCTTATAGCAATTGCCGCTGCGATTGCCAAGAGCAATAAATTTTCCTTCATAGATAGGTGCCTATTAATGTTTCATGGAATTTTTCATGAGGAATGTTATCGTACTGTTTGGCAGGCCGGATTGGAATACTCCACCAGCTCCGCAACCAGCGAGCCGATCAGAATTTTCGATCTGATCTCCACCGGAATCCGGCAGGCATTATCAGTCAGCCAGAAGACTGTCTTGCCATCCTTATCATACAACCCCTTAAAGTTCATTTTTGGCATGACCTTGATGGTGTTCCTCAGCCCGAAGATGGTCTTTTTCTGCTCTTTGCCAAAGACTTTCACGGCAACCTTGTGCCGTTTTTTATCCACGAAGGAAGGGATAATCTGCTGAACCTCCTTCTTAAGGCGCAGAGCCCTAGTGATAAAAAAGGCAGAGAACTCATTATACACCGGCCCGGCCAGGGGGTAGAGGGTCAGGGGATCTTGGTGCTTCCGGTACCTGGCCTCGAATTTTTTCTGATCATAGAGCGTGAGGCGATGCACCTTTCTCCTTCTTTCGCGCTGATGGACTTCATAGCGGGAGGGTAATTTGAGCGGGCCTTGCACAAGGGTGGTAAACGTATCATCCACGGGATAAAGCAGCTTGAACAGGCCGTAATCTTTGATCCGGGCCTTGATCATCAGCCCCTCTCCTGATGGGTTCGGTGTAACGGTCAGAACAAGATCGCCGATCTTTATTCCGCCTGACCAGGAGATAGAAAAATGCATTTCTTCCTGGCCGGAATAGATTACGGCAAGGGCTTTGGGGTCAAGGGATAAAGGCGGTTCCAAGCTCGGCTCAGCATGGAGAGTAGATACCGGCCCGCTGAGGAGAAAAAGCGTACAGAGCACGCTTGCCGTTATTCTGCGCATGATCTTGGCTGTAATCTTGGCTGAATTAGCAAGGGCACGGCACGCCGTTCCCCTACGATACTCGTTCAAATCCATCG
>JBATKL010000327.1:0-8606 GCA_049669385.1 Candidatus Electrothrix sp.
GCTCTATTCAAAAGCTGGTTTGTTGATTTTGACCCAGTCATCGACAAGGCCTTGGCCGCAGGCAATCCCATCCCCGAACCCTTGCGCAAAAGGGCTGAGTCCCGCCGGACGCTGGGTGATAAGCGCAAGCCGCTGCCTGCTGATATTGCGCAGCACTTTCCTGATTGTTTTGTTTTCAACGAGGAGATGGGTTGGGTGCCAGAGAGGTGGAAAGAAAGTACCGTCGGTACAGAGTTTAACATCACGATGGGTCAATCTCCACCTGGTAGTACATATAACGAGCATGGAGAGGGCATACCATTTTTTCAGGGCCGCACAGATTTTGAATTCAGGTATCCAACAAATCGCATCTATTGCACGGCTCCAAAAAGGTTTGCTGCAAAAGGAGACTCGCTTGTCAGCGTCCGGGCACCTGTCGGAGATGTTAACATGGCAGCTTTAGATTGCTGCATAGGGCGCGGTGTTAGTGCATTGAGACACAAATCAGGGAGCCAGTCTTTCACATACTATTCAATGCTCCAGCTCCGTGAATATTTCAATGTGTATGAGGGGGAAGGAACGGTCTTTGGAAGTATCAATCAAAAAGATTTCAAATCGTTGCCTCAAATGGGTGTTCTTTTCGATTTAGTGAGCAAATTTGATACGTATGTTGGAAAAATCGACGAGAAAATTGAACTCAACACAAAAAATATTTGTAGCTTAACAACCCTTCGTGACACCCTCCTCCCAAAACTCCTCTCCGGCCAACTCCGCATCCCCAATGCTGAAAACTTTTTCAAGGATGCTGACAAAGCACTGCAATTCGAAGAAGCCGCTCAAGTGGATGAAGAATGGCTGGATGCGCCCTTATCAGACGATGAGGTTTGCAACAGTTGATCAAATAACCATAACAACTCAACACTAAAGGTAAATTTTACATGAAAAAAGAATTTAATGTCATCATAGAAAAAGACGAAGACGGGTATTTTATCGCTTCAGTGCCTTCACTGCATGGGTGTCACACTCAGGCAAAATCACTTGATACTCTTATAATAAGAATTCAAGAAGCCATAGAGCTTTGTCTTGAAGTTGAAAATCCTGTAACAAATGAATTTATAGGTGTGCAGAAGGTGGCGGTAAACGTATGAGCACTTTCCCCTCGTTGACCGGAAAGAGACTGATTAAAATTCTCCAGAAATTTGGCTTTGAAGTCGCCAGAATCAAAGGAAGTCATCATTTCCTGATACATAAAGACGGTCGATGCACGGTGGTCCCTGTACACGGAAACGAAACAACAGGCAGAGGGCTTCTTGTCAAAATACTGCGAGATGCTGATCTTACCAAAGAAGAATTGCAAGAAAAATTGTAACTCCAATCATGCAGCAAATAACAGATAAAGTAACAGCCGGAGAGCGCATCACCGGCGAAGAATTCCTCCTCCTTGCCGACAAGGCCGACCTCTACCAGCTCGGCTTTATGGCTGATGCCGTCCGTAAACGGCTGCACCCGGAGCCGCAGGTCACCTATGTCATTGACCGGAACATTAATTATACGGATATCTGCATCTCGGCCTGTAAATTCTGCGCTTTTTTCAAGGCCCCAGAAGACCCGGAGGGAAGCGTTCTGAGCAAGGACGAGCTGCTGCAAAAGATCAGCGAGACCCAGGAACTGGGTGGCACCCAGATCCTCCTTCAGGGCGGTCTCCACCCGGACCTCCCTTTGGAGTATTACGAGGACATGCTCCGTTTTATGAAGGCCACTGGCATTCATATCCACGGTTTTTCTCCGCCGGAAATTTGCCACTTTGCCGAACTCTCCGGCCTGTCCGTTAAAGCAGTACTAGAGCGCCTCATAACCGCAGGTCTGGATTCCATCCCCGGCGGCGGGGCTGAGATCCTCACCGACCGGGTCCGGCAGCAGCTGGCCCCGCGTAAATGCTCGGCAGATGAGTGGATTGCGGTCATGGAAACAGCCCATAATCTGGGGATGCGCACCACAGCCACCATGATGTTCGGGCATGTAGAAACCTGGGAAGAACGGCTGGAGCATCTGCAACGCCTGCGTGATCTCCAAGACCGCACTGGTGGCTTTACCGCCTTTATCCCCTGGCCATTTCAGCCCGACAACACCGCCCTGGCTGAGGCCATGCAATCTGATCAGGGACCTGGCATCGAAAAATCCTCAGCCTTCACCTACCTGCGCATGCTGGCCCTGAGCCGGATCTTTCTCGATAACTTTGATAATATCCAGGCATCCTGGGTAACCCAAGGTCCGAAAATCGCCCAGCTCTCTCTCTTTTTTGGGGCCAATGATTTCGGTTCCACCATGATTGAGGAAAACGTGGTTGCAGCAGCAGGAGTACATTTCCGCCTGTCCGAGCAGGAGATCCGAAACCTGGTCAGTGATGCCGGTTTTAGCCCGCAGCAGCGCCTGATGGATTACACCGTGGTCGGGCAGAAGCAGTGAGAGTAGAAGCGGTGAGAGTAGAAGCGGTGACAGACAGGCTGACAAGTAGGCTGACAGTCCATCGTGCCCCTTGGCTGCTCCCGATACGCCATCCCCCGCTTGCAAACGGCGGTATAGCGGTTCGAGCGGGCCGGATTGTTGACATCGGTGATTTTAAGCAGGTGGCCCGAAGTTATCCAGGCGCGAAGATCATTGATCATCCTGATGCCGTGCTCATGCCCGGCCTGATCAACGCCCATACCCACCTGGAGCTGTCCCATCTCGCTTATCTTTCCCAGGAGCCCTCCCCTTCGAGCTTTACCGGTTGGATTGGCCACATGCTGGCTGAACGGGCCAAGGCTGATGCTGATAAAAAGACCATCCAGGATGCGGCCCATGCCGTGCTTGTTGAACAACAACGACAGGGTGTGGTCGCCATTGCCGACATCTCCAACACCGATCTGATCCGCGAACTGGTTCCTGAGTTTCCTGGCCACCTGCTCTGCTTAAAAGAATACCTCGGCCTGCGAGCATCCGAGCTTGCCGCCTCCTTGAGCAGCCTGAAGAAAGAAGCGGGTCACCCGCATCACCCAGATATATGCTGTACCGCCCATGCGCCCTACTCCACCCATATTGATCTGTTGCGGGCTCTGAAAAACAGAGCGACCCAGTTGGGTCAGATCTTTTCCATTCATACCGCTGAATCAACAGCCGAGCATGACATGATCAGCCAAGGCACAGGAGAAATGCGGGAATTTCTTGAGCAGCGAGGCTTCTGGGAGAGCAGCTTCCAGCCCACCGGCTCGGACAGTAAAGGCTCAGTGTCCTATCTCCATCAACACGGCCTTCTTGACAGCCGGACGCTTTGTGTGCATTGTCTTCATGTGACAGACCAAGAAATGGATCTACTCGCTAAAACCAAGGCCAAAATTTGCCTCTGTCCGGGCAGCAACCGCTATCTCGGAGTAGGCACTGCCCCGGTGGAAAAATATCTGCGCAAAGGTATCTTGCCCGCCCTAGGCACTGACAGCCTGACCAGCAATCCCGAACTCTCCATCTGGCGAGAAATGGGCCTGCTAGCTGAAGAACATCCCACCGTTGATCCGGGGGATATCCTCCGCATGGCAACCTTGGGCGGGGCCGAGGCTTTGGGTCTGGACAAGCAGCTCGGATCTTTGGATCAAGAAAAAAAAGCAGATATCCTGGCAGTCGAGCTCCCCAGTCACATCAAAATTGCTTCTGATATCCAGAAATATCTGGTGGTTTATGGCGAACAAAAAGTACGTCTGATCTGAGTAAAAACGGAGAAAAAAAGCATGGCACGCTTCGGCATGGTCAACTACATCAACACTGCCCCTATCTACGAGGTATGGAAAGAGCAGGTGCAACGCCCGGACTGGCCTGTGACCGAGGCCCCGCCTGCGCAGCTCAATCGGCTGCTGGCCGCCGGAGAGCTTGACCTCGGTTTTGTCTCCTCCTACGAGTATGCAGCCCGACCGGAGCAGTACCGGATCATGGCTGACCTCTCCATCTCTGCCACCGGGCCGGTAGGCAGTGTGTTCATGTTCTCCTCAGTTCCGCCGGAAGAGCTGGATGGCAAGCAGGTGCTTATGACCGGTCAGTCCGACACCTCGGTCTGGCTGTTGCGCATTATTCTGGAAGATTTTTTCTTGGTCAAACCCGAATATATCAGCGACGAGGTGTTCGGTGCCCGCGAGCCTGCCAACGAGCCAGCAGCCGTGCTTGCCATCGGCGACGAGGCCCTGCGGCTGGCAACAGAGAGCAACGCCCCCTACCCTGTCCAGCTGGACTTGGCAGAATTCTGGCATCAACAAACCGGACTGCCCTTTGTCTTTTCCGTCTGCGCTGTGCGTGAGGATTTTCTCGCAACAGCGGAAGATACAGCAAGGGATTTGCATAAGACCCTCCTTTCCTGTCGTGATCAGGGCCAAAAGCGCCTGTCGGAGATTTCTGAAAGGGCGGCCCCCCGTATCCCTATGGATCCGACGGCCTGTCTCCATTATCTCCAAGCTATGGAATACGATCTTTCCCCGGCAAAGTTAGAGGCTCTGGAGGAATTCTTCAGCCGCCTGATTCGCCACGGAGCAGCATCTGCCAAGGCTCTACCTCTGAAAATTTTTCGATGACGTTCTTGACGTTTCTGGCCCGGTCTCCTGCACCTCTGATCTCCGAGCAAACAATGGTACCCGATGATACCTTTTGAGGAGAAAAAAGAATATGTGCGGAGAACCTTTGCCTCTATCAGCCATAAATATGATTTTCTTAATTCCCTACTTTCCTTATTGGTGGATCGTTGCTGGCGTTGGCGCACCTGTCGTCTGTTGAATGATTTTCCAGAAGGCCCGGTGCTTGATCTCTGCGCAGGAACCATGTCCCTGTCCAGAGAACTTGTCCGACAGGCTGAAAATAGGCAGGTTTTTTCTATAGATTTCTGCGAAAACATGCTCAAAGCCGGGGTGAAAAAACTACAGGGCGATCCCCACAGTTCCAGAATATTTCCGATCTGCGGAGACGGGGAGGCCATCCCGGCAGGCGGAGACCTTTTTTGCGGCTGCACTGTGGCTTTCGGCGTCAGAAATCTTGTCAACATCCCAATGGGTTTGACGGAGATATACCGGGTTCTCCAACCCAACGGCAAGCTACTGATCCTTGAATTCTCCCGCCCGACCAACATGCTCTTTAAACCGCTCTATACCTGCTATTTGCACCATATAATGCCCCGCATTGCCAGTGCCTGCGTGAATGACAGAAAGGCGTACGAATATCTTGCCCAATCCATTGCTTTGTTTTATGAACCTGAGGAGCTGCTTGCTCTGATGCGGGAGGCGGGCTTCACCAAAGTGGAACGTCAGCAACTGACCTTGGGGATTGTTTCTGTTTATGTAGGAATAAAATTGAACAGCCCGGATGGCTGATAGGTAACCGCGCTTTTAATACCCCTCATAACAAAAAAGCTCATGGGAAAAAAATTTATACAACAGGCCTGCCGACTCCTCAGTACCTCAGATAATGCAGATAATGCAGGCAACGACTGGCCACAGGACAAGGTACGCTTCATCCCCCTGACCCCGGACGGTTCCCTCCGCCGTTTCTGCCGGATTAAACATGAAGACGGCAGAACAGCCGTGGCTGTGGCCCCGCCCCCCGATGATGCTGCTGGACTGCAAGAAGCAATTTCCGGGTGGCATATCGGAAGGCATCTCTTTGCCGCCGGTGTCCCGGTTCTGGAGTTGTACGGTTTTGAGGAACAGAGCGGCCTGTTGGTCTGTGAGGATCTAGGCGACCAACGGTTACATGATCTGGTAGAGGAAAAGGGGATTGACTCAGAACAGGTCATTCAACTGTATCGGCAAACCGTAAGCGAACTTGCCCGAATGCAGGTACGAGGCTGCCAAGACTTCAAGTCGGACTGGTGCTGGGATACAGCTAAATATGACCGTGCTCTGATGCTGGAGCGAGAATCCGGCTATTTCCTCCGAGCCCTGTGCCACGATTTTCTCCAGCTGAAAATTGACGGAGAAAAAATAGCGCAGGATTTTGAGGCACTGGCTCATACAGCCTCCCAGGCTGAAGCCACCTTCTTTCTCCACCGGGATTTCCAAAGCCGCAACATCATGATTCAGCAGGACCGGGTCCGTTTTATCGACTACCAGGCAGGACGCCTCGGCCCCTTGGCCTACGATCTCGCCTCCCTGCTCATCGACCCCTATGCTGCCCTGCCCGATCATCTTCAGGATGAGCTACTGGAACACTATCTCGACGCCCTGACAGCTCTGCTCTCCTACGACCGCGTGCAATTCCGCCAGGAATACCTGGTATTGGCCTTGCAACGCAATCTCCAAATCTTGGGGGCCTTCGCCTTTCTCAGTCAGCAACGGGGCAAACCCTTTTTCCGGCAATACCTCGCCCCTGCTCTGCACAGCCTGCAAGCCCTGCTTGCCAAAACAGCCACAGCGGAGTACCGTTATCTCAAATCACTCAGTCGCCGATGCCAGGAAGAGCTGGAAAGACTGAAAGAAAGCAGGCTCGCCCCGTACGCATAAAAAATACAACCATCAAGCAGAATAAACCTCATCCGACACCTCGCCATGAATAAATATTTTTATCGCATTATCGCATGCTCTGCTTTTCTGTTCTCCTCCCTTGCGCAGGTCCACGCTCAGGTCCACACCCAGAACAGCCTTGCACCTGCGGAACAACAGCGGCAGCAAATAATGGAAACCACTATGCTCAGGAAGACGGCGGACAACCTCCGTCAGAATACGGGGTTGAGCGAAGAGGAAAAAGGATATATGTTCCGCTTTAAAATGCGGAAGATGATGCAGGAAAAAATGCGGCAGTCCGGCGAATCAATCTGGGGATGGGAACCCACAGAATGGCAGAAAACCTTACCGGCTATCGTTGTGCAGAATGGGGCGGCAACCCAGGAATACAGCTTTACCGACCTCATCAATGCGGACGGTTATCTCTGCCCCGGTTCCGCACGGGCCTATAAGGCACTTCAGGTTGCCCTGCCTCTTCTCTATAAGGGGGTTATACCGGTAAAGGGCGATTTTAAAATCACCCACGGTGCCGCGCTCTGTACCTCTCTCGTCTACGACTTCTTTATGCAGGGCTATACAGGTAAAGAATTTCTTGAACTGGACACAACCATTACAAAAAAACTCATCACCATTGAACGCCTCTCCACCGGCAAAAAGGTGACGGTGATTTTTGCCCCTTCCGATGGAATCCGAGGACATGATCCGGTAGCAGCCGAGGCCGGTAACGTTATCCTCAGTGCCGAAGAGGGCAAGGGGATGACGATTTATGTTGAGGAGGGATAAGGAAGGGTCGAACCAGCACCCTTCTTAATCTGGCCTCCTCTCCATCCCCCTTCTTTCCACTCCCGCTCCTCCCAGAGCGGGCAGCTTTTACGTATACACTCCTGGTTTTTCTCGTATTGGTTGCAATGAAGGACCGTCTCTGCCGGAAGAGCGATCCCCAAAAAGTCCTTAGAAAGCCGGGAGACATGAGTCAGGGCCAGCCAAGAATCCCGCTGGCAGCACCGTCCCCCGTTTATCTTGGCAATCTCCGTCAGTACTTGAGCAGTAAACGCCAAGGAGTTCTGACGCTCATCCGCTTTCAAGGGGGTTGCCTCTAGGATGAGGGAGGCGGCAATACCCACTCCGACAGCCGCACCACAACAGCCCCAAAACCCGCAGACGCCTCCGGGCACTTGGCTGCCCCGATCAATCCCAGTGGCAATAATATCCTGACTGATTGCCCCGCCATTATTGCGATAGGCAGCCAGGATCACGCCGGGCACCATCGCATGATGTTCCGGCCCGTGCATGGGAACAGCAGGATGATTGCGGATACGATTCAGCAGGGCAATCATATCCTTTTCCGAGCTGTTCAGGCACACCGAACGGATGACCTCAAGGCCTTTCTGTTGATGGCAACTGTCGCAGACATAATGCCCGGCTGTGCAGATGCAGGGAGTGATTGCCTCGCAACCGCAGAAAGAGCAACTGGCCTCTGTACCGCCGTTGCTTTGATAAACCAGCTCCTCACCGCAGATTATGCAACCGCTCTGATAACGAAGAAAGGGACCGCTTCGAGGGCTGGTCAAAGCGTTTTGCCCGACCTCTTCTGGAGACACTCCGCAACAGCAGGCCTCCTGCGCAACATTAACAACAGCTCCTTCCTCATCAAGAAGGAACACCTGCTCGCCGAGTTGCTCTGCTTCCTGACGGGCAAGCTCGGTGATGCGCCCACGTTCCAAGCGCTGGCCTGTTGCTGTTTCCAGAGTAGGTGCAGGTCCCCGAAAAAGACAGCGAACCTTTTCCGCTGCCTTGTTTTTCGTTTCCTCATCAACAAATTCCGCCAATCCCACCTGTTCCGCTTTGCCCGCCTCATAGGTCAAGGAATAAAAACGATGCCCTTCAACCTCCCGATACGGAAACCGTTTATGGAGATACACTGAAGCAAACCCACAATCCTCCAGCATGGCTACAAGATCATCCTGCTGCATGGCCCCGCCCAGGCACTCGCCCCGGTACTTGGTGCTGTTTTTAATCGCTGCGCTGACCGGTTCATCGCTGACCACATCAGCAACCACCAGCCGACCGCCCGGCTTAAGGATCCGCATGATTTCCAGATAGGTTCTGCGTTTATCC
>JBATKL010000328.1:0-3371 GCA_049669385.1 Candidatus Electrothrix sp.
GCTATGGGACGACTCCCGATGCATGACCATCTGATTTTTGAAGAAGTATTTTCTTTGATAGAAGGATTTACCGTAGACGTACAGGGATATTTAAAACCACGAAGAGAGGAGCAGGAGAAGAAACCGAAATTCCTTTATTACGTACAAATGGCATGGGATCCTGAGAAAAGAGAACTTGATACTTTGTGGAACGAAGCAGTGGACGCCTTAAAGGGGTTTGATGCTGGCAAGGTGCTTGGTGTATACAGAGTTGCCGGGCAGCAGCGTATGATCACTGTTGTGGACGTTGAAAAACCCGACGATTTAAATGTATTGGCAAATATTCCGGAATTGCGTTCTCCGGTTGTGGAGAAAGTATGGGCTTTACGTGATTATCACCTTTTTGCAGAGGATGTCAGAAAGAATTATAACGTATGAATTCCAAATTATTAATCGGAAAGGTAATATATTGATGAAACTGCAAGGAAAGAAGATAGGGGTGCTGATTGAGAGTGACTACTATGAGAAGGAAATTTTTTACTATGAGCATCGTTTTCCGGAAGAAGGTGCTGAATTGCATTTTCTCACTCGACTGTGGGGACAGGAGTCGTTAACTTTCAAGGGACATGAATGGCAGGTGCCATTTGAATGTCGAGAAAGCTTTGAGGATATGGACGATGAAACCCTGCGGAGTTATTCCGCCATTATTGTACCGTCCGCTATGGTTTCTGATCGCCTGAGATATACCGAAGATGTGAACAGCATTCCTCCTGCTGCCGAGTTTCTCAAACGGACTTTTGCGGAGAAAGATATTCTTAAGGGAATTATCTGTCATGGGCTATGGCTGACCTCCCCGATAGCGGAAGTAATCCAAGAACGGCGCCTGACCTGCCATAACAACCTAATCAGCGATGCGAAGAACTACGGGGCCGTGTATCTGGATGAGGATATCGTGGTTGACGGTGACTTGGTCACCGGACGGACCGGAGGACACTGCAACCTCTTTGCCCGCAAAATTATTGATCTCTTGAGTTAATCGGTTTCGTATGTCTTGAGTACCGAAAGGAGGGTGTTTTGAAAAAATATGTTATGTTTATCATATTGCTGGAATGCATTATAAATACTGCCGCAGTGGCAGAGGAAGGGGGCTATGCAGCATTCAGGACAGGCGGGATGGTAGCAGATGATAGTGAAGTTACAGAGGAAGGCCCGACAGGAAATTTGTATGCTCCGGTGACGGAACTGGACAGGTCTGTTTTTTTTAGTGCTGCTGTCGGTTATAGATGGAAAGAAAGGTTCCGCATTGAAGGAGAGGCAAGCTATAGAACTTCAGAAAGTGATAAGGAGTTTATTCATGCAAAAGGAGTATTCGCCTCAAATCAGTACAGCATGGACGGTCGGGTCGAGAGCTATATCTTCATGTCGAATTTTTATTATGATCTAAGCAGAATTAATAAAATACGTCCCTTTATAAAAGCGGGAGTCGGGGTTGCTTTCCATGAAAGTGAAGCCCTGTTTGAAGTGCAGCCGTATTTTCAAGATATCGGCCTTGAAGCAAATCACAGATGGTATTTTCCCGAAAATGATGAGCAGTCCTTTGTTTTCTCCGTCGGTGCAGGTGCGGCCTATGAGCTTTCAGACCGCATCACATTGGATGCCGGATATAATTACACAGATCTTGGCGAGATAAGTACAGATATGGATATAATGGGAGATAAAACCACATTTGATTTGAAAGTACATGAAGTATATCTTGGTGTTCGATTTGATTTTTGATGCTGTTCTTTCTGTTTCTGCGCGACGGAAGAGGACAGCTATGATAATAATGTTCAATAAAATATCTTGGTTACATGGAGTAAGGAAATGAAAAAAATTTTATGCTGTATATCAGAATGGGGCTATTGGGGAGAGGAGCTGGTTGGCCCGCTGGAGGTTCTGGATGCTAAAGGCTATGAGATCGTCATGATGACCCCGACCGGAAAACGTCCACCGGCTTTGCCGCCCAGTATGGACTCAAGTTATATTGATCCGCCGTTGGGGAAAGGGGTTACCAGCGAGTATTATGCGCAGAAAACACGCGAGATTGACGAATCGGAGCGATTGGATAATCCGATCAATCTCTCTGAGTGGTTCCCGCAAATGCCTTATTTCAACTCCGAAAATTTCGGCCATGCATTGGAAGATTATCATAATAAGCGTGATGAATGCTGGAAAGAGCTGGAACAGTATGATGCCCTGCTGCTGCCGGGCGGCAGCGGCCCGATGGTGGATATGGTCAACAATGAACGACTGCATGATGTCATTATGGGGTTCCACGCTCAGGACAAACTGATTGCGGCGGAATGTTATTGTGTCACCTGTCTGGCCTTTGCCCGTGACTGGACAGAACGCAAAAGCCTTATCTGGGGGAAACATGTGACCGGCCATGCCCGTGAATATGATTACAAGGACGGGACCGGCTTTATGCCCACCGGTACAAGCAACTTCGGCCCTCCGTTCTATCCGCTGGAGTACATTCTCCGGGATGCTGTCGGCCCTGACGGACAATATCACGGCGGTGTCGGCCATACTTTATCCACCATTCTTGATTACCCCTTCCTGACCGGGCGATCCACCCAGGATTCACGGCTGGTCGGTGAACTGATGATTGAAGTATTGGAAAACGGGCTGAAACGATACGGATGGTAATCTAAATTTCGACGGAATTGAAACCACTGCCGACTGAAGTCGATAAACTTATTATCTGTTTGGAAATCGGCGGTTTCAACCCAGTTGAACGACTATCAAACAGAACGATAGCTGTACGGAACAATCCTGAGTTTTACGAAGGGAAAAAACATTACTGGAAAGATCAGAGCCGATGGCAAGACGACGACTTTGGGAACTGCCCCAACTTAACTATGAGGAAGAGCAGGGGGAACATCGTAAGGTGACGTGGCTGGACCTCTTTTTCGACCTTTTTTTTGTTGTTTCCATTGCACAGCTCGCTCATGAGCTGAGTGCGCATCCATCATGGAGGGGTACGGCGGAGTTTGCCCTGTTGTTCATACCGATATGGTGGATTTGGATAGGTTACACGTATTATAACGAACGATTTGAATCTAACGGTTTGGAGTCTCGACTGTTTACCTATTTGCTTATGCTGCCCGTAATCGGCTTTGCTTTTTTTGGGCACCATGGTATTGAAAAAGGGTTTTCCGGCTTTGTCGTTTCATATGCAGCAGCACGTATACTTCTGACTATATTATGGTTGCGGGCAGCTCTGCATGTTCCGGCATTTCGCCCGACAGGTACCGTCTTTGTCATCGGCTTTACGCTTTCCGCCGTCATCGCATCGGCAGCAGCTTACATAAGTATACCCGTCGGTTATTGGCTTTTAGCTTTCGCGTTGA
>JBATKL010000329.1:0-3313 GCA_049669385.1 Candidatus Electrothrix sp.
TACTGGATCTGTGGGGATCGCCGTTAATGGCAGCACGGTCCTTACACTGAATCGTAACAAGATAACAAAAACAGGCGCACCAGGTATTGTTATTGTCTCTGGTTCAGAGGTTCATGAGATGCAACAAAATATCGTGACGAACACTCGTGGGCCAAAAATGAGGATTAAAGAGAGCACGGTTGTTGAAAAATGAGCTGTTCATAAATCTCCCCAGCCAATTCCTCCGGCGTTTTTCCCTCCGTATTCAGCACCAGATCCGAACCAGCCCGATACAGCGGTTCTCGTTTCGCCAGCACAGCAGCTATTTCCTTTGCCGGATCCTGCTCGTCCTCCTGCCTGCCTATGCTTCCTGTTAATGCAGGTCGTTGCGCCGCAGTTTGCTGATCCAGCGCCAGTCGGGACAAAGTGGTGGCCAGATCCGTGCGCAGCCAGACCACAAAAGCGCCTCGGTGCAGCTTCTGCCATTCGTTATGATGGAGAATGGCCCCGCCGCCGGTGGCGATAATCGTTTCCTGCCAGCAAGGCAGTTCCCGCAACAAGGCCTGCTCCTGCTCGCGAAAAGACGGCCAGCCGTGCCGCCTGACCGCTTCAGCAACGGAACAGCCCATGCGCTGGCAGAGTACCTGATCTGTATCGAGAAAACTGAACCCGATTAAGCGGGCAAGGGCCTTGCCCACGGCTGTTTTACCGGTGGCTCGAAATCCTGTCAGGACAATACGTTTGGGAAGTCCCTGCTGCTCATCTACTCCATTCATTCCATCCACTCCGTTCTTCATCGCTTGCCGATATCCTGAGCCTCCCCTGTATTTCTTGTATTGCTATACCTTCTTGGACGCTGATAACAGACTCCTTATGTTCTTGGTTTGATCTTTCGTGGGCAGGGAGGAAAGAGTTGGTGGGGTATTTTTCTCTTTTCCTCCTGCCGCAGGTACTGTATGACATACTGCATAAATTTTCATCCCCCAATGAGATCCAATGAAAAAAACTATGACCTTGCTCCTAGACCGGGGAACGGCGGAATACAAGGCAGCTGCGGAGGAAATCCTTGGCTGTGGATAATTTTTTTGATCTGATTGCCCAGCTCAATCTTCCATCCCTGTTTATCGGCATCGGCCTAACAGCACTCAGCATGCTGTCCTTGCTTCTGGTGATCTCTCATCGGCTCCAGCGCAAGAACCTCCGGCTTTCCCTGCATTTGGAACAGGCAGAGCAGGATGCTCGCCGCTTTGCACAGGAGGCGGAAGAGCTCCGCCGTGAGCGGGACAGCCTGCGTCAGCAGAAGGAAGAGGTGGAGCGGGATAATATCGGCCTGGAGGCCTTTCTCCATGAAACTAGGTCAATTGCCGGTGAGCGCCAGCAGTTTCTTGCCCAAAGCAAACAACAGCTGGCAGAGGATTTCTCTCATCTTTCCCGCAAGGTCATGGCCGAGCAGGGCAGGGTGCTCCAGGAGCAACACGCGGGGGGCCTGGAAACCCTCTTGTCCCCGGTGCAAAACCAGTTGGATGCCTTTCGCAAAAAGGTCGAGGATGTCTATGAGCGGGAATCCCGTGATCGCCTCTCCTTAATTAAGGAGGTTGAGCATCTTAGGAAATTGAACGAACGGATCAGCCGAGAAGCGGTTGATTTGACCAAGGCCTTGCAGGGCACCAATAAATTGCAGGGCCAATGGGGCGAGATGGTGTTGGAGCGACTCCTGGAGGAATCAGGGCTCCGACCAGGGTCTGAGTTTGCCACCCAGGTTTCCTTGCGTGATGAGCAGGGACGACTCAAGCAGCCGGATGTCATTGTCTATCTTCCAGAGAAGAGGGCCGTGATTATTGACGCCAAGATGTCGCTGAACAGCTATGTGGAGGCCAGCCGGACCGATGATGAGAAGGAGCAAGAACAGCATCTGATCAACCATATCAACTCCATCCAGCAGCATGTGAACGGTTTGAGCAAGAAGCAATATCAGCAGCTTCCTGAGCTGACCACCCTTGATTTTGTCCTCCTCTTTATCCCGGTGGAAGGGGCCTTTCAGGCGGCGGTCAGCAGGAAGCCGGAGCTGCTCACCCAGTCGCTGCGGCGGCGAGTGATGCTTGCCTCGCCCTCGACTCTATTGGCCATCCTCCGCACGATCCATCATATCTGGCGGCTGGATGAACAGAACCGGAACAGTCAGCTGATTGCCCAGGAGGCAGGGAAACTTTATGATAAATTTGTCGGTTTTACCGAAGCGTTGAGCGAGGTAGGTAACCGGCTGGACCAGGCCCGACAGAGCTGGCAATTGGCAGAAAAACGGCTGAGCACGGGCAAGGGAAATCTCATTGACCGGGCTGAGGCCTTGCGACAGCTCGGTGTCCAACCGAGCAAAGATCTCTCAAAGGAACAATGATGCAAAAGAAGGTACTCACCTCCCGTAGTCTGGCCCTGGAAACCCTGGTCCAATGGGCTGGCAGCGGAAAACCCATGCAGGGTTTTATCAACAGGATTATCCATGATGCCGATCTGAAAAACGAGGAGCGTCAGCTGGCGGTTATGCTGGTGATGGGAGTCTTGCGGGAACAGGAATATCTTGATATTATTATCAGCCGCTTCTCCAAAACCAAGCTGGTCAAGATGAAGCCGCTGACCTTGGCTGCTCTGCGGATCGGGACTGTGCAGATCTGCTGCTTGGAGCGTATCCCGGATTCGGCAGCGGTCAACGAGACCGTTAAGTCCCTCAAGAAGATGGGGCAACCCACTTGGCTGTGCAGTTTTGTTAACGGCACCCTGCGTAATATTGCGAGGAACAAGGAGAGCATACCGGGGCCAGATAAGGCAGGCCCAGGAGAAACGCCGGTGCTCAATCATCCTGCTTGGCTGACTGAGCGTTGGCAAAAGAATTTCGGCTTGGAACAGATGCAGGCAATCTGCCGGGTTAATAATACGGAACCTATCCTCTGTCTTCAGGTTAATCAGGCGCAAACAGATCGGGAGGCCCTGGCTGCCCAGTTTGCAGAGCAGGGAATACGAACCGAGCCAGGCAGCTTTGCCCCAGACAGCCTGATTCTTCCTGAGCAACGGGGTGCAGTAACGAATCTCCCAGGTTTTGCCGACGGCCTGTTTCAGGTCCAGGATCAGGCCGCCCGCCTAGCCTGTGATCTTCTGGGACCGTTTATAAAGCAGGGGCGCTATCTTGACGGCTGCGCCGGATTGGGCGGTAAGACCTGTATTCTTGCTGCGCTTCTCCCTCAGGAAGCCTCTCTTTTTGCGGTTGATCCGGACCAACGCCGTTTTCGCTTGCTGCAAGAAAATCTTCAACGCCAGGGCCTTGCTGAACGGGTTAATATTA
>JBATKL010000330.1:0-8301 GCA_049669385.1 Candidatus Electrothrix sp.
GAAGAGTTATACCCAATACCACGGATGGTCTGACGGACAATCTCCGGCATATCAACCCAAGCTGTAGTGGTAATCTCTCCGGCAATCATTGCCAGACCTGTAGTAACCAAACTTTCGCAGGCTACGCGGGCATAGGCATCCTGCTCAAGAATGGCATCCAGAATGGCATCAGAAATCTGATCAGCCACCTTGTCAGGATGACCTTCGGAAACAGATTCTGATGTAAAAAGATGACTTGACATAAAAAAACTCCGTAGTGATTTTAAAGTAGAGTATTAACGATAAGTTATATATTTACTCAAAGCTGATCCCTTCGACCGCTGCCCTTCCAGCCCGCCTGACGAGCCTGAACAACGAAATCAAGGATAATATCCCATTTATTGAGTGGACTGATTAGGTACAATCCGTCAATAAAGGAAGAAATTTTTTCTACCAGCCCAGCAGTATATTCCAACGATACCTTGCGCTGATCAGCGACCTCGTCAAAACGAGCAAGTTGCTTGCGCAGCTCCGCAGGCACATAAATTCCAGGTACTTCATTATGAAGAAACTCAGCATTGCGAGAGGATATAAGCGGAAAGATACCAGCAAACATAAGGATATCTATATGCGCTACCTTTTCCATCATCTGCTCTATTTCCTCAACGGAAAAAAGCGGCTGGGTCATGGCGTAGCGGGCACCGAGAGCAGCCTTTTTCTCAAGTCGTCTGATTTGCAGGTCAGGAGAGGCAGGACGAAAACTGAAGGCAGCACCGATGGAAAAATTGGTCTGTTGTTTCAGAGGGCGTCCGGCCATATTCATCCCCCGGTTCAGACTGTCAAGCATCCTAATCAGTCCTGCGGACCGCACATCAAAAACTCCGCTAACCCCTGGTTGATCCGTACCCGCTGCTGAATCGCCAGAAACAGCGAGAACAGCTTCTATGCCGAGCAGATATGCTTCCATCATCCGAGATTGAATTCCCAAGGCATTGAGATCCCGTCCGGTTTGGTGGATAATAGTCTGGACACCGGTCCGTTGCCGAATCAGGGAGGCCATACCAAGATTTCCTGCCCGCAGGATGGCCAGTGGGTTTTCACCAAGGGAGATAGCATCCACTCCGGCCTCGGCTAATCGTTCCGCCCCTGCCAGAACGGGTTCTGCATCCAAATGGGTAGGAGGATCAAGCTCTGCAATAATGGGCAATCGACCCGGCTGAAGACTTTCCAGAAAGCCGCCGTTCCGTGGCTCATGGGCAATCTCTTCCTGAACTTCCTCCCTGGTTTTCACGTTCTGAATCCGAACATGTACAGGTTTGATCTTCAGAGCGGAACGAAATTCCTGAATATGGGACGGTGCTGTACCACAGCACCCACCGATGAGATGCACGCCGTTGAGGATCATTTCCCTCGCTCTGGATGCCATATATCCGGGCTGTGCCGGATATATCATACGATGCCCTACCAGCTCAGGCATTCCAGCATTGGGAAAGGCAGAAAGGAAAATCCCCTCCCCTGCCAAGGGAGACATCCTGCCGATGGCAGACACCATAGCGTCAATACCGCGTCCGCAATTCGTCCCGACCACAGCAGCTCCAGCCTTGATCATGGCCCTGCCGCAGCTCAGGGCGTCATCGCCCTGTACTGTCGTCCCTCGTGCAGGGAACACCATTTGGCCGATAACAGGGAGATCAGGAGCTTCGCTCCGAGCAACTTCAATAGCAAGCAGTATCTCCTCAAGGCTGGAAAAAGTTTCGATGATCAGGACATCAACACCGCCCTCTGCCAAACCTCGTATTTGCGCACGCAGGCTTCCTCTTATGTCATCTGGAGTAACATCCTCATCATCATAGGGAAAATTTATCCCGGATGGACCAACAGAACCGGCAACATATACTTGATGCCCTGCCGCCTTGACAGCGATCTCTGCCCCGACCCTGTTAATTTCCTCAACTCGCTCCTCGGCCCCGGACTCGCGCAGCTTGAACCTGTTGGCACCAAAGGTATTGGTTTCAATCAGCTGGCTCCCTGCCCTAATATACTCCTCATGAGCATTAGAAATAATATCAGGTTCCTGCACATTTAGCAGGTCTAGGTTCCGCCCTCGCTCGACCCCGCGCTCAAAGAGATAAGAGCCGAGTGCTCCATCACCCAGCACAACATGACTCTGGACATATTCAATAAAAGGAGGTTTCATTGCAAGGCCTCGGTTTTCATCCTCCGCTGCCTGCGGCGTACGTTACTCATCATTTCATAATGCCTCCCTGCCCCTTTTGGGCAGGGATAATATATTATTATGGGTACAGGATTACTTTTTTTTGACAACGGATTTCTTCAAGCCGCCAAGGGCATGCTCAAGAACCTCATCCATGTGCTTTACAGGGAAAAAGGAAAGCTTCTTGCGCATCTCTTCGGGGATCTCTACCAGATCTTTTTCATTATCATGAGGAATAATAATTTTTTTAATATCCGCACGCAGGGCGGCAAGAGCCTTTTCTTTCAGCCCACCAATAGGAAGAACCCGACCGCGTAAGGTTACCTCACCGGTCATCGCCACCCCTTTTTTCACCATTTGTCCGGTGATTGCCGAACAAAGCGCTGTGGTCATGGTAATACCAGCTGAAGGGCCATCCTTGGGGATTGCTCCGGCAGGGACATGAACATGAATATCAATGGTCTCAAAATAGTCATCACTTACCCCGAGGGCCTTGCTCCGGCTCCGGCAATAGGTCAGGGCAGCCTGTGCTGATTCCTTCATAACATCCCCCAGCTGACCGGTCAGTATCAGTTTTCCCTTACCAGGAAGCACAGAAGTCTCGATATGCAGCAAAACGCCACCGACCGAGGTCCACGCGAGACCAACGGCTAAGCCAGGCTGCTGAAGGGTGTCCAGCTCGGTTTCCGGCAGATAGTTGGGTGGTCCCAAATATTTTTTCAACGTATTTGAGGAGATCGTATACGGGCCTTTACCGCCTTCGGCGATTTTTCGCGCCAACTTACGACAAACCTTACCGAGCTCCCGCTCTAGGTTTCTGACACCAGCTTCCAAGGTGTAATGGGTGATGATCAACTCCAGAGTTTGGTCATTCAGCTTGATAAGACTCAGCTTGATCCCATTTTCCTTCACCTGCCTTGGCAGAAGATATCTTCGTGCGATAACGATTTTCTCTTCCAGAGTATAACCGGCAAGCCGGATAACCTCCATCCTGTCCATGAGCGGTCCGGGAATGGTGTCTGTTCGATTGGCAGTGGTAATAAACATGACCTTGGAGAGATCAAAGGGCATATTCATATAATGATCGGAAAAGGTATCGTTCTGCTCAGGATCAAGAACTTCCAGCAGGGCCGAAGAGGGATCGCCTCGATAATCTGAGCCAATCTTGTCAATCTCATCCATCATAAAAACAGGGTTATTCGTCCCCACACTTTTTAGCCCCTGAAGGATTCGTCCGGGCATCGCCCCGATATAGGTCCGACGATGGCCCCTGATCTCGGCTTCATCCCGCATGCCTCCAAGGGATAACCGATAAAACTTGCGTCCCATTGCCTTGGCAACAGCCTGTCCAAGCGATGTCTTGCCCACGCCGGGAGGTCCTGCAAAACAAAGAATAGGCCCCTTAGTATCAGCGTTCAGTTTACGCACAGCGAGAAATTCAAGGATGCGCTCCTTAATACTCTCCAAGCCATAATGATCCTCATCCAGTACCTGAGCTGCTTTTTCCAAATCAAGAATATCTTGAGATACTTTTTTCCAGGGCAGATCAATAATCCATTCGATATAGGTACGAATGATATTGGCCTCCGAGGCATCCGGATGCATCATTTCAAGACGCTTCAGTTCCTTACGAGCCTCTTTACGGGCATACTTGGGCATTTTTTTCTTCTTGATCTTTTTGCCCAGTTCTTCGATATCTTCGGAGTATGCATCGTCATCGCCCAGTTCCTTTTTCAAGGCCTGCATCTGCTCACGTAGAAAATATTCGCGCTGAGAGCGCGACATCTCTTCCTTAGCGTCCGACTGAATTTTTGCCTGAACCGTGGAGACCTCCATCTCCTTATTCAGCAACTCCGCCACCAGGCGTAAGCGCTCCAAAGGATGAGCTGTTTCAAGAATTTTCTGCGATTCTGAAACCTTGAGGCGGAGGTTGGAGCCCACGAGATCAGCAAGCCGCCCCGGCTCCTCGATATTATTAACGATCGCCATCAGGTCAGCAGAAAGAATGCCGCGCAAAGACATAATTTTCTCGGTCTGCTCCCGCACGAGGCGCATCAAGGCCTCCACTTCTATAGTGACCTCTTCGGTGACCTCATCTTCGATCAGATCGATCTTGACCCGAAAATGGGGTTTTTTTTGCTCATACGATTTAATTTCCGCCTTGGACAAGGCCTGCACCAAAACCTTTAATCTGCCGTCTGGCAATTTTAAGGTCCGCATAATCATGGAAACCATCCCGACCTTATACAGGTCATCCGGCTCGGGCTCGTCACTGGTTGCATCTTTCTGGGTGACCAGCATCAGCAGTTTATCGCCTTCCATGGCCTCATTTACCGCAGATACAGAACCAGGGCGCCCTACAAACAGAGGGAGGATCATATAGTTAAAAACAACTACATCCCGAACCGCCATCATAGGCAGCTCTTCCGGTATATCCATATCTTGAGTATTTTCTGCGAAATCATCCATACTGGCTGATAACGAGTCGTCAAATTCCATTTTTATCCTCTTTATATCATATACTTGCTGCTACACTTCCAAATGCCGAAGCTGGAAACAGCGCTGTTTACTGCATGAATGGTTGAAAGAAACTAAACATAACCTTATAGTAAGTCAAGGGAGGTTATGACAACTCCATACGAAAAATGCGACCATCTTACACGGTCTTTTCTTTCTTTTAAACGGTTACAAGAGAAAATCGGATGCTTTTTTTTCAAGAGAAACAGAAAGAAAAACAATCTCTCCGTCCCTATCTGTACAAGTTGTACAAGTTTTTTTTCATATCACATCTTTTTTGCTCCAAAAATCTTTAACCGCTCTATATACAAAACGCAGGGGAGAAACAATGCTTACAGCTGCATCATTTTTTGATTTGACCGAATTCAGCCACAAAGAAATTTTTCAGGAAACAGACGCTGTCTGGAACGGTTTAATACACCTGAGACCCTATATGAACAGTCTCGATTACAGTTCGTTCAAGCACGAGGAACTGCTGGACGGAATTCCTCTGAAGAAACACCTGCTCTATTATCAGAACGGTCTGCAAAGCGGAGAAGGCTGCACCTTCTCCTGGGATGATGTGGGTAAGGGAAAATTATCAGTCATGCGTGACGGGCAGACACTTCCTGGAGCTTCTGTAATTATGGCTGGAGCCGTGATTATGGGGCAGCAAATTCAGCTAGGCAAAGGGGTCCTGATTGAATCTGGAGCCCTTATCAAGGGGCCGGCTGTTATCGGAGACCACACGGAGATACGCCAAGGAGCCTATGTACGCGGATATTGCTTGACTGGCAAACGCTGTGTGATTGGCCACACCACAGAGGTGAAACACTCCATCTTTCTGAATGACGCCAAGGCCGGTCACTTCGCCTATCTCGGGGACTCCATCCTCGGGAACGAGGCTAATCTCGGGGCTGGAACAAAATTCGCCAACCTGCGTTTTCTTCCTGGCAACGTACAAGTCAGAACAAACAAAGGCGTGCTTGATACCGGTCTGCGTAAACTGGGAGCCATTCTCGGTGATCGGGTACAAACAGGCTGCAATTCCGTCACTAACCCAGGTACGCTGATAGGACCGGACGGTATTTTGATGCCGAACACCACAGCTGATTCCGGGTTTCACGCCCCCAAAAAAATTATCCGCTGAGCAGGGCTGTCGATAGTATATTAGAGGGGTCAGGTGATCTGCTGACCGCAATTATCACAAAATTTTGCACCAGGAAGATTTTCATTCTGACAATTGGAACAGATGCGGGCAGCAGGCTTTTCATCTGTCGAGTGTCCACAACGTGAACAGAATTTTGCTCCGGCTGTTAAATTTTTGCCGCAATTGCTGCATTGCAAAATCACTACCTGCTGATGTCCACAAAACGGACAAAAACGGGCATCAGCAGCTATGGTATTGGCACAATCCGAGCATTGTGTTGTCGGCACCGCTGCTGAAGGTTGGCTGCCTCCAGGCTGTTGCGCATGAGTAACCTTACCAGTATGAGTAGTATTGGCAAACATAGCAGGCATCATCATCCCCAGACCCAAGCCTAAACCTGCTCCGGCCTCATTACCAGCTAGGGCCGCTTTTTCCATAGCCATTCCAGCCTTCATGCGGACAAATCCATCCATATCCTTGATCGCCCCCATGCGGCTGCGATCATCAATGGCTGTTTGCACTTCTTCCGGTGGAGTTATGGAGGAAATGTACAACTCATCAAGCGCCAGTCCGAAACGACTAAAATCCTTATCAAGCCGTTTCTTTAATCCGACTGCCAGCTCATCAAACAGGGCAGGCAGATTAAACAGGGTATCCAGAGTCTCACCGAGATAATCATTGAGCCGGGAAACAATAACCCGCCGTAGATAGCCCTCAATTTGTTCCGTTGTATATTTACCCATAGTACCGGCCAGGGTATTTATAAAGAGTACCGGCTGGACAATACGAATATTAAAGACCCCGTGCGCCCGAAGGCGAACAAATCCTAATTCCGAATCCCGAAAGGCCACAGGATCACGAGTACCCCATTTCAGGTTGGGAAAAACCTTGAGATTGACAAAATAGACTTCGGCTCGCAGGGGGCTGGTGCCAGCCCAAGGTGCAGAAAGTATCTTGGTAATGATAGGGATATTACCGGTCTTCAGGGTGTGACGCCCTGGTCCGAAAGCGTCTCCGGCCCGACCCTTATAATACATCACCGCTGCCTGACTTTCCCGTACCGTCAGCTGAGCACCGTACTTTATTTCCCCGGAACCGGACTCCGGCAAGCGATGTAGCAGTTCCTGGCCGGTTTCGTCAAACCATTCTAGGGCTTCAAGAAAAATGACGTTATCCGTTCCCACAGCAATCTCCGTTTATTTGCGAAAATTCGGGTTTCATCCCCTGTTTGTTGCGACACATGTTGAGCGTTGAAACCACCCCGCCCCAAGCAAAAGCTTACTCCCGACAAATCATATTAGACCGCTACAGTTCATACAGTGTTTCATCATGAACTGGGGGACGCCTGCCGGAACCAATTTTCTTTTTCAGACCATCCAAAGAAAAGGCGTCATCAGTATCAAGAAGATCGCCCATTTCCTGCTCAATTTGATCTGGGTCTTCTCCTGATTCCATTCGGGAAAGCGCTTCTTCCATTTGATCGCCCATTGAGATTCCGGTTTTATCAGTAAATTTGCGCATCAGCTGCGCCATCTGACGTGGGTCTTCCTCGTTCATTCCTTCCGCTTCCCGCATGAGGCCTTCAAAAGCCTGTTCCATCTTACTCTCATCCAGACCAGCCATCGGATCATCCGCATCCTCTTCCTTGGCCTTGCCGATAACAGCAAAACGGGACATTTGACGATCCAGTTCCTTTTTTCCGCATTTGGGGCAATCTGGACGTTTTTCGGTATTGATACGGCTAGAGAGAAAATTAAAGATGGTGTTGCAGTCTTGGCAATAAAACTCGTAAATCGGCATAGTTCTTTCTACGTGACGTGTTTTACAGAATGTTTACTTTATAACGCAATCAGACAAAAAAAATCAGGTACCCGAAAGGATACCTGATTTTCTCTCTTTTCTCAAGAGGGCTGACCAAACAAACTTAGTGATGCGTTATGGTGTCGGCGCATCACGCACAAGGCGTACATGGACCACCCCTGAAGTGCCCTGCAACAAGGCGTTGAACGACAAGCCGTCTTTAAAATTGACAGTCCATGCGTTCTGGGTGTTTCCAGCGTAAGGAGAAGAAGACCAAACATATGTATTTGTAGCAGGCGTTGGAAAATATGTGCTTTCACCTACAATAGACTGCAACTCTTTGACATTGGGGACTCTCCAAGTTCCATCATCCAAAGCCAATGCTTCAGGCCAAGTTACAGTAGTTGCTGAATCTACACAACTGCCATTAGAGAATGTCTGCCCCTTAAGGCATCTCTGCCAGATTAGTCCGGTATTATTATCCTGAACCGTGCTGCCATCTCCTATCGGGGTAAAATCACTTGTAGCGGCAGTCCCGCTGACTAATCGTACAGGATGTGAATTCAGATCTCCTGTAGAAAGCGTGTTTGATAGCGGTATGGATTTTACAGTGGTATTATATACCGGCTGAAAAGTTACCCCCCATTGGTGACTGCCATCC
>JBATKL010000331.1:0-2038 GCA_049669385.1 Candidatus Electrothrix sp.
TGAATATCCTCCAAGTTAAAAACTCGCAATCCAGCCTGGGCAAAATCTTCATCACCGTGCCAAAAGCTGTCTTCAGGCTTATCTGGGTGGACACAGCGGGCCGCATAGCAGTTGCCGTCTGCCTGAACATAAGGATAGACCAGATAACGTCCATTATAACCGATTTGCATCTCCTGAAGAACAGCCCGAGATATCCCGGATTGGGCAAAACGGTTCATCAGATCATCAGTCATCCTGTCCATAAAGTCGAGCACTTCATGGTTGATATTCTTAACCGGGTAGTTGACCTGACTGGCTACGTAATCCCGATCCGGGTCAAAACCGGGTGCTAGGCTGAGGTCAAGATGTGACTGTCTGGCAAAATGAAGCGGGAATCCGCCCGGTAAACAGCGATTGAGACAACGATAATAGCCGTGAAAATAGCTTTCCGGGTTAAGGAAAACAACAAGCGCCTTCTCTCCCTTGGGGTGTTTTGGGTGTTTTTTGCCGGACTGACCGCTGTTCCGAGAGCAGAAAGGGCAGTCTGCGGTCAGAACATTATTGTGCAGTTTTGCCCCTGGGATCTGGCGCAGGTAGAAATCTGTTACCGGGTCGGTGCGGTTCATAATCGGTATCCTTTATTTTTCAGCAGCACACATTGTTATTTTCAAATTTATTTTCAAATGATTCTATCATGAAACAGCATTCAAGTACAATTCAATTACCCTGGATTCCAATTACCCTGGATTCAAATGATACGTCTGGAGGCAGACTGGAAATACTCGCAACGATGTTGATTGGTTCCGCGATGTTTGGCAATTCGGTCAATCAGGTGTATGCTGAAAAGTGGAAAGAGCAGGGCTATGGAAAGGGTGTGAATCTGTTTTGTTATGGAGGAAAAAGATGATGCAGGCTATTAAAAAGGAACGGTTTATTAATATAGATGAGTATCTGGCAGCAGAACGAGGAGGCAGTGAGAAGCATGAATGGTATAAGGGGGAATGTTTTGCTATGGCAGGAGGTACCCGCTGGCATAATATTTTGTCCAGTCGAATTGTCACAGCCTTAGTGGAGCATCTTGACGGGACGCCTTGCACACCGTATATGGCGGATTTCCGTCTGTCCATTGAGGCGCATCAGCATTATGTCTACCCCGATATCATGGTGGTCTGCAAGGAATCCTCCTATGTTGCCGACGACATGGCGAACAACGCTGAAATTGTCCTTGAAGTGCTTTCCAAGGGGACGGAATCCTATGACAGGGGCCAGAAGTTTCTTCACTACCAGAGTGTCCCTCTGCTTCGCGAATATATCCTGGTCAGTCAGGATGCCATGCAGGTTGAAATCTATCGCCGACGTGAGGGCGGAAGATGGGAATATCAGCGTTTGACTCGACCGTCTGATGCCCTGTTCTTTGAGACGATCGACTGCTCAATAGTGCTGGAAAAGCTCTATAGTTCAATCCCCTTATAAAAATATTGTGTTTGTTTTTCGTTATTCGTTGATTCTGGCCGACACCGCCTGATGAAGACGCGAAGGGGCAGGGGACATGGCCCAGGCTTCGCCGTTCATTAATTCCCAACGCTCCTGATCATCCCATGAAATATAATCAGCATAACTGTATTCGACAGCAGAGGATTTTTGCGGTAATGCCATGAAAAGGTCTCTGGGTTGATTTTATCAGATTGTCTCGGATCGGTTGCCAAATCCGAGCGGGAAAGGTAGTATTGCCATTCAAACAAACGGATAGATATTTTTTACTCTATTCTCTCTGGAAAAACAATGGAACAGGCGAGGGGCTAGCATTGAAGCTCTTCGCTCAACCATACAGCATGATATCACCTTCCGATGAAGACCACCTCATTTTCTCTTGCCCTTTTGCTCGTCATTTGCTTTTCTTCGGCTCTTACTGCTCAAAATGTGCAAAAAAAGACAGGTGAAGATGTCAGCACGGGCCTTGTTCAAGCAGCGATTGAACGCACTGCTCATCAGGTCACCTATAACGGTAGCTACCGGAAGATCGCCTATCCTGGCGGTGATGTACCGGATAATATCGGCG
>JBATKL010000332.1:0-1559 GCA_049669385.1 Candidatus Electrothrix sp.
AAAGGAGACATTATCATGCCAGCGATTGACCACGATAGTAAAACAGGCACCTGGCCTGTTATCGCGTTCTATGCGTATAAAAGCTAGATTGGCATTATAGTTATTAAAGTATGACAGCAGTGCCGAATTCGGCCCAGTAACCGAGCGAAATCCTCTCAAAATATCCTTATCTGTTTCCAAACGAGCAGGTACTTGTGGAGAGTCCCCGTCAGCCTGAAGATAATTTACCGGATCAAAGTGTATTCCTGCTGAATCCGGAATTTCTTCGTCAATAATGTGCTCGACAAACGCTCTTTTTGGGTCATCCGAGGTAAAAGAAAAAGCAGCGGGCAGAAAGGGCGCTGTGGCGTCAAGCAAGGTTTTCTTCGCACCGATGTACCAAGACTGTTGCATCTCCATCCGCTGTTCCGCTGGCATAAAATTAAGAAAACCAAGCTCCCCTTCCTGACGTAACTTGTCCATGTACAGGCGTATCGCTGTCTGATGCCCCAGAGTGCCGTAGACATCAAAGCCGGCAACCAGAGAATAATAAATTCGTTCAAGCAAGGGATAATCAATCACCCAAAGCGTACGGGGCAGACTGCCCAAGACGCCCCGATGCACGGATGCGCTGTCAAAATGGCGATACACTGTCAGCAGCGGTGCATCTTTATTCCTCTCCCCTTTCCAGATTGCCTCAGAGCCCAGCCCTTTATCATAATTGGCTGTATAAAAATCCTGCCTAGAAAGAAGATAGCTAAGCGAGGCCTGATGATATTCATTATTGACGACAGTATTAACCATTTCCTTCATGGAAAATTCAGAACCCCGCTCAATAGGCATGACCAAATTATCCTGATTCATACGGAGAAAGCCCGGATACTTAACGCTCAGATCATATTTCGGGTCAAGAAACATGATCCAGAAATGATCGTGGATCACATTGAGCGCAACCTGTCCTCGACAAACCGGTCCGCGAATGAACGTTTTAATAATATAATGCGCATTATCCAGGAGGAAGCGATATCGTGATGCAGCCGGGATCTGTTCAAAAGCAACAAAGGGATTGGCACTCAGATCGGTTCCATAGCCAACAAGATGCGGCTCCTGCAACCATTTCGGCGCAATAAATAATTCCTTGAAGCGAGCCGGCATCCAGGCGTCAAAATGGACCACCATATGGGTCTTGTGAACAATGGTGGAATGAATTTTGCGGAAACGATAAAAAAATGTGTCGGTTTCTGGATCATCATAGGGCCGTACAGTGGCAATCAGATCAATCGGCTGGCCCGAAGGCGTCCTAGATCGTACCAGCTCATAATATTCGTGAGTATCGGTCTCCAACTTAATATGAGCCAAGAAATAATGTTCGTAGAGGTAACGCGACGTCACCCTGTGCTTCGGATCGGCGCTATTCAAAAAGGCTTCCCAACGCTCTATCTGCGACTGATCTGCCGGTTTTGGGGTAATCAGCTGCTGTTGTTGTTCCGGGGTCGGACCTTTCCCGCCTTGAGCCAGCCAGCCGGCAATCAAGGAAAACTCCTCTTTCTTTAAGGGAGGAAAGCCAAAGGGCATGCCTC
>JBATKL010000333.1:0-1758 GCA_049669385.1 Candidatus Electrothrix sp.
GCCCTGACCTTGGCAACACAGGAACCGAGCAAGGAATATCAGCGTTTTGCCGCCAATGTCATCCTGCACTGGAAACAACTCTATGCCGAAGAAAGCGGCTTTCAGCACCGCCTTCTCTCGCTCAGTCATGATCCCGAGGTCACTCGACTGCGCACAGCAATCAACACGAAGCGGGCAGCCCTGAGTCAGGCCCTGCATAATAAAAAGAAAGCCGCAGCGGATATCCGCACCCTGTTGGTAGATCTCCAAAAAAATGAACAGGCCCTGCTCGCCTTTTCTCGGCGGTTCAAGCCGACTCTGGAGGTCAGCGGGGTGAATTCGGATCAGGTCCTGCCATCCCTGCCCGCCCGAAGTGCCTTGGTGGAATATCGTTTTTTCAATCCTGTTGATTTTAAAACCGGTAAGTTCGGGAAACTGCACGTAGCAGCCTTGGTACTGCTTGCTGATCCCGAGGCAAAGGAACAGATTGTTTTCCGAGATCTTGGGCCTCTCAGTGAACTTACAACAAAGGGAAAAGGCAGGGAGGCTCTGTACAACTGGTTGCTGGCCCCCTTTGAAAAGCACATTAGCCAACTCAAGCAACTCTACATTGCCCCGGATAATATCCTGGCTTTGGTCCCTTTTGCCGCCCTACACCTGCCCGATGGCCGATTTCTGGCCGAGCGACAGGCCGTCTGTCGCCTCCAGACCGGAAGAGATCTGCTGGTCAGCAGAAGCAATACTGTCGGAACAGACCTGATTGCCCTAGGCGGGGTGGATTACGGGATTATGCCGAAGACTCAGGCTGTAAGCAAGGGACTGGAACAGGTGCTGGCTGTTTCTCCGGCCTTACGGGCTGCCCGCCAGCTGGGACAGATTTCCTATCTTCCTGAGAGCAAACAGGAAGCCGTGGGTATTGCCGACCTTTTTACCGCCCATACGAAGCGCGGTAAGGCCCATATTTTTTTGGGCAAAGAGGCTGGCGAACACCGCCTGAAGCAGATGGAGAAACCTCCGCGTATCCTCCACCTCTCTACCCACGGTTTCTACAGCGCCGATGACGAAGACAGCCCGCTGGCCGACCAAGCCCCACTGCTCCTCTCCGGCCTAGCCTTAGCCGGGGCAAATAACGGCCTGCAAGGCGACTTGGATAAACACGGCGACGACGGTCTGCTCTACAGCCTGGAAGTCCTCGGCCTCAATCTCCAAGGCACAGAGCTGGTTTCCCTGTCCGCCTGCGACACCGGCAAAGGCGTGGTGGATTATTCCGAAGGCGTGTACGGCCTTGTCCGGGCCTTCCGTACTGCCGGTGCCAAGAACGTGCTCATGACCCTGACCCCGGTGGGCGATAAATCCTCACGGGACTTCATGGAAACCTTTTACGACAACTGGCTCAGTTCAGAGGACAACATCAGCCCGGCCCAAGCCCTGCATAAAACCCGACTGGATTTTATCCATCACAAAGACCCCGCTTTTCGCGACCCGACGGTGTGGTCTCCCTATGTGCTGGTGGGAAAATAACACAGCACTGTCTCACTTTGTGGCGGATTTCTTTCGGATATACATTCGAGCCGATTACTCGGGGTGTTACCACGAGCTGGCTAAATATAACCCCTTTGGGGTATGAGGAGCCGTTGATGTGCCAGCAGATTCGTACCTGCCTTTTGCCCCAAAGGGGCTGTATATATCAGCTCAGGGTAACACCCTGAGTCCGCAACTGAAATTGTATAACCCTTCGGGGTATGAAAACCTTTATGTCAGCTGATCAAAACACCTCCA
>JBATKL010000334.1:0-3533 GCA_049669385.1 Candidatus Electrothrix sp.
AACGCTTCGTAAAAAAAGAAAACTTCGCAAAAAATACAAAAAAGAACATGCTCAGACCACCATATACCGAATATAAACGCCTCCATGTCTACTCTCTGGATCACAGCAATCTTCCCCCGATTACGGACCCGGATCTGATAGGCATCTGGATTGAAGATGAGACGGCCATCCTCTTCTTTCATCAGGCTAAAGAAGAATTCATTCAGGCTCTCTGTGAGGAGACCGATGCCACCATTATCTATCAGGCGGATCTTGATTACCAAGATTGGGAGGCAGGGGTGAAAATCACCTCGTTTGCCACCAAGACCCTGCGGATTCGCCCTGTCTGGGAAATACCGGACCGCCAACCTGACCAGCAACATAAGGAGAAAACAGAGATTCTGCTTGATCCCAGCGTCATTTTCGGCTCTGGTTTTCACGCTACGACCCGGCTCTGCCTGGAGACCTTGGAGCTGCTCCTCCTGGAATCTGGAATGAAGATCAACTCTGTGCTGGATCTGGGCACGGGAACCGGGCTTCTCGCTATAGCAGCTGCCAAACTGGGGGTAGAGCGGGTAACAGCTCTGGATAATAACCCCTTGGCAATAGAGGTAGCACAGGCCAATGTGGAACGCAATAACTGTGCTGATATTGTGACAGTTGGCCAGTTCGACCTGATGGAAAAATTGCCGGATATGGGATATGATCTGGTTATAACAAACCTCTACAAGGGGCTCCTGATCCGCCTGTTTGATGATCAAGGCTTCTGGCACCCAGGCACCTATATGGTTTCCGGTTTTATTCCCGGTATGGAGCCTGATCTGCTCGCGGCTCTACCAGCTGACAGGGTCCAGATGCTGCATCGGGGCAATGCGGAGCAGTGGCGTCTCTGGCTGCTCCAGTATTCGGCTACAAATCAGGGTGGACAGGAAATCACGAAAAAAGGACCAGGAGGAAATGCAGAGTGATGGATGCATTCACCGTCCTCACCCAGACCGAGTCACTGCAACTATTGGGACTCATATCCCTGCTCACCTTTGTTGGCAGCCTGATGACACTTCCTTGGCTGGTCCTGCGGATGCGGGCGGATTATTTTATTCGTCACCATCAGGAAGTCATTGAACGCCATAAACGGCATCCTCTTCTTGCCGTCATTATTTTTCTTTTCCGCAACAGTCTCGGACTCTGCCTGCTGCTTGCAGGAATCGCCATGCTGGTGCTTCCCGGCCAGGGGATTCTAACGATGGTCATCGGATTTTCGGTAATGGATTTCCCTGGGAAACATCACCTCACCGACAGGATTATCGCAAACCGAAAAATTCAGCAATCGCTCAATTGGATTCGCCATAAGGGCGACAAAGAAGATCTTCTTTTTTCTTCGGAGGTTCCGTGAACGGACACCCCGAGGAACTGGCACTGATGTATTCCGTCGTCAGCACCAGATCACCTCCACGGAACGCCCGACCGGAGTTGTGCAGGTCTCGCGGGAAAGCCGTTCCTCCCAGGTTTTACCGCGTTGATTCGTACGCCGATCAAAAATGACCAAATGACAGGTATCAGGATCGGTTTGATCAGCATAGCGCTCAACCTGTTCCAGGCCCTGGTCACGGGTCGCCTCTCTGCCCATCCTTGGGTGTACCAGCTTGATCTCTATAAGATTAACACCGCCGCCGAAGCGAATCAGCAGGTCCATTCGGCCCCGCCCGGCGGCATATTCCCGATCCACCCTGCCGCCCCCGTTAATAATACGCTGGAGAAAGGCCATGAGGAGCAGATGGGGGAAGACTTCGGTGTAATCGGCCTTTTCCTCCCATATCTCGGAATTCCAGGCCCAGAACTTCTGAAACTCATCCATCAGGGCGTCCATATCCAAGCTGCCATCGGATCGCTGCCAGGAGAATTCCGGGGCAGGAATATTGTCCTGATAATTCTGACTCAGGGAGCGGGCAATCACTTCCCGATAGATCGCATTGGCGATGACCAGCGAACCATCCCAGGCGATCAGACCGAGATCAAGGCAGAACTCCACATCGCGGTCAGCACGACCTAAGTTCGGATCACTTTCTCCGATCATCATCGGCTGGATAACCCTTCGTACTCGTTCTTCTTTAAGACGTTCTCCCAAGGAATCAATATGGGTGGCCCGTGATGCTATGAGCCGCTCCCGCGCCTGATCCACATGTTCCGGCTGCACGGCTGTCCGCGCTTCAGGAATAATCCGATAAACGATCTGCTCGCATAAGGCGTTGACCAGCCAAGGCTGGCCGGAAGAACATGCCCATATCCGCTCCAGGGCCTCCGAGGTGAACTGCTGCCCGGTTGCTTCGCTGTGCTGGGAGGTCAGGGCGGCAATGTCGGCCTGACTGAAATTGCTCAGGGTGGCTGAGTCATGCTTGATGTTGAAGGGACTGCCTGGATTGAGGAGCTGGCCTTCCTTGCTGGTGACCAGATAATCCCGCAGGTCACGCATACCCACCAAAGCAATCGAGACAGGGAATTCACCCATTCCGCGTTGGGCGAAACCACCTCGCAGCTGACGCAGTAAACTGACCAGAGCTGGCCCTGCAACCACATCAACTTCGTCAAACAGGACGATCAGCTTTTTGGGAGTTGCTTTACGTGCCCAGTCCACCAAGACTGCGGAGAGCATGCTCTCCGCTGGCACTTTTTGCGGATATTCCGGCACAGGAACACCGAAGCTTTTCGCATATTGTCGAACAGCTGTAGCCATTACGGGCATGGCCCGCTCCACCTCGGTCACTTCCTGACAGGTCTCCAGACTGACATAGCAGGCCACGGCCTCGGTTCCGGCGTTGATTTCATGCATCCAGGATTGGAGAAAGGTGGTCTTGCCGGTCTGCCTGGGCGCGTGCAGTACCCAGTACAGTTCATCGCGGATGTAGCGGTCCAGGCTGGCCCCGACCAGTCGGTCGTTGGGCGGCAGCATGTAGTGCAATCGGGGAAAGCAGGGGCCGGTAGTGTTGAAGTATTTTAACTTGGTCATCTTAAAACGCAATACCTGCTTGTTTCAATAATTTTTCAAGCCTAGCTTTTTCCGCTTCAACTCTCTCTTTTTCTGCTTCCGCTTTCTCTTTTTCCGTTTCCGCTTTCTCTCTTTCCGCTTCCGCTTTCTCTTTTTCCGCCCTTTCGTAAGCTATGAGCCGCTCCTGGGTTGCTAATTCTTCTATAATCTCATCCTCCATTTCCATATCTTCACAAAGTTCTTTGCTGGCAGAAGCCTTGTGCAGCCGTTTGATGATGACCTTAAATTCATCTGGAAACGAGGATTCCAGTACATCAAGAAAATGTTTACTCTCTTTGCTGGTATTGCTCTGATCAAAAATACTCTACAATGTTTCCAGTTTATTACGATGTTTTTTACGCAACCTCCTCACCTGGATGATATAACTGTCGTGGGTGAGACTTTCTATGAACTCTTCTTTCCGGGTCAGTTTCTCCTTGGTGGCATGATCGTAATAATCTCTTTTCACATGGATAACTGGGCTGTCATTATGCTGGAGATTATGCCCAAGAATATAAATACTTATAATGGG
>JBATKL010000335.1:0-1513 GCA_049669385.1 Candidatus Electrothrix sp.
GGATTACTGTGTTAATCCTTCTTTCTTCGGAATGATCCGGTGTCCTTCCATAAAGGAAACCACATCCTCCACCTTGTAGCGGATGGACGCGCCTATCTTGGAATAGGGAACGCCTTTGCACTTGCAACGGTCGTTCCGCAGGGTCTGCACGGCCCGGCCTGTCATCTCTGCCACTTCTTTTTCTGTAATCCATTTTGGTGCTGTCATGTTTTTTTACCTTGTCTTGAGTTAAAAAGAAAAAACCCGCTAAACTCGTTTGAGCTTGCGGGTACTTTAAGGTAAAAAATGACGGGAGAATAGATAGGCAGGTTACGATAACCGTTTTCGGAACGGTTAGGAAGGTTACGTGTAAATAACGTTATTACAGACTGTTAAGCAGAGGAAAGGTTTTCTGTGAAAATTATTCGGAAGGGCTTGCCCCTCCTTTCTTTAAAGAATCGGGGTTGACTAATGGAGCTATTATTTTCTCTCGGCTGTTTTTTGATACGTCGGGGTAATGCTCTTTCACCCATGCTATAATCTGCGGTTTGCGTATCTTTTTGCCATCCGGCCCGGCATCTTCATACAGAGCTTTCCAGCACTCCACAGCGATTTTCAGCAGAGATGATTCGTATTCATGTTCAAGGGGCAGGGAAAGTCCTTGGGCTGTCTGCGGGGTGTTTGATTCCTCGGCTTTTGCCCCCGCTTCTTTTTTGATGAATTTATTTTCAATATGCATTGCGTCTTTGCCTGACATAAAACAATTTTCCGGCATGACAAACGCTGGCTGCCCATTTACCTTGAATTGCATCGCCTGATCATCATCATACCAGTACGAAACATCAACAGCACCATCGAATACCATTGCCTGTAGTTGATTTTTCTCAAGCGGGTGTGTGAATTGCTTGAGGTTATACGCTGCTGTATTTTTGATATATTCTTTTCTTAGTTCCTCCAGCCCAATTAATCCTTTTTCCAAAATTTTCGTTTTATCTTCATTGCCCTTTTTCAATGCATTCACATCAACATTGTGCAGCAAAAACGTGACAGTAATACTTAATGCGTTTGCCATACGAATGATGTCTATACTTTCTTTGTCCCAAAATTTGGCTAGTTCAGGAACTGTGTAATCGCAGGACTCGTTTATTTCGTTCAACGTATTCATTCCCTCAAAATGATTCATCAGGTTGTTTGCATCTCACGCATAATTTCAGCAGCTTTTTCTTCGACTGCCTTGATAGCCTTCAGAATACATTTAAACTTCTCATTTTTTTCCAAAATTGTCTTCGAGTCGAACCAAGGGTTAGCTCGCTGTTTTTTCTGTTCATCTCGACTCTGTAAAGCTATTTCAATTGCCTTGCTAATCTGCCAAGCTTGTGCATCACCAACAGCTTCGACAAGTTGTTCACTCTCATTTTGAATCTCAGGAAAATACAGTCTGGCTATCATTACAACGTGATATGCCGGACAGCTCTCTGATTTCGCATTTTGCCTGTCTTGTCGATCAAGCGACAAATCTTTATTTGTCCAGTGC
>JBATKL010000336.1:0-1572 GCA_049669385.1 Candidatus Electrothrix sp.
CACACATACGGGCACGGCACGCCGTGCCCCTACACCATCCACACCTCATGGCCGTACGGCGGGGTTGGTTCACGGGTTTCACCGGGGAACGGTCCCTGATCGGGATGCAATGCATCCTCCTGCCAGCGGGTCGGGTTATTCTGGATGTATTCCCGGATACGGTACAATTCGTTTTCATCACGGATGATGTGTTCCCAATAATTGCGTTGACATAATTTCATGCCGGGTGTGTTGCGCAATATATTTATATGTTTGGTGACGGCGGATTTAAACGCCCGAACAATGGTCGGTATGGAACCGGATACCGGTTTTCCGAACCGTTCCGTCGTAGGGGCACGGCGCGCCGTGCCCTTACCGTCGATCAACACCGCAATCCCGTGAAAATGATTGGGCATCACCGTCCAGGCATCCAATTCGATTTCCTTGCGGATGTCGCCAGTCTTCATCCATTGGTCGGCAACGATGCTTCCCGCCGCATTCAATTGCATTGTCCCGTCCGTGATTTCCCCGAACAAACATTCCCGATGTTGGGTACAAATCGTCACAAAATAGGCCCCTGCCTGCGAATAATCATAATTGCGCAGACGGATGGAACGACGGCGATGGGTGTCGGGGTTATATTTCATATCAATATAATTTTCATGGCAATCCTACAAGTGCACGGCACGCCGTGCCCCTACGACAACAGGAACAACGGCAGGTTACCGTATACAACAGGCATGGTCAATGCTGATTTTACGAACAGCTGCATTTCCCGCCTCCCTGAGATCATGAGAAAAACATAATCTAATTGAAGGGAAACAGGTTCTGCGGTAAACAGTGTTGAAGGATAACTCAAAGGATAATCCAAACGACCAGCTGAACAATAAGCAATGCACAGGGCGAGCAGGGAGCGCGTAAAAATATCATGACGGACCAGCAACCGGAACAAAGCGCACGAGCGACCATCGACATAATGCTTGCCCAAGCAGGTTGGGCTGTGCAGTCGAAAAAAGAGGTCAACCTGTCCGCAGCCGAAGGGGTGGCGGTGCGGGAATATTGGACAGATACCGGCCCTGCCGACTATGTCCTGTTTGTCCAGCGAAAACCGGTGGGGGTGATTGAGGCCAAGCGCGTTGAAGAGGGTGAACGGCTGACCACCCATGAGGATCAGGCAGAATACTATGCCGCTGCAACCTTGCAGTACAAGCTCAACAAAGAGCCCCTGCCCTTTATCTACGAATCCACCGGGATCCTGACCCGCTTTACTGATCGTCGAGATCCCAAACCCCGCTCACGACCGATCTTTCATTTTCATCAGCCCAAGATCCTGCTGGAATGGCTCGGGCAAGAGGAAAGCCTGCGGGCTCGCTTGCAGCATCTCCCCGGCCTGAGCCAAGAAGGCCTGCGCCCTGCCCAGCTCATCGCAATCGAGAATCTGGAGAAATCCTTTCAGGAAAATCGGCCCAAGGCCCTGATCCAGATGGCCACCGGGGCCGGTAAGACCTTCACTGCCTGCACCTTTGTCTATCGCCTGCTCAAACATGCAGAGGCCAAGCGCATCCTCTTTCTCGTAGATACTAGAAATCTGGG
>JBATKL010000337.1:0-6712 GCA_049669385.1 Candidatus Electrothrix sp.
ATTTTTATCTGTCTCAAGTTTTGTCTGGCGAAAAACTGGCGCAATCAAGCTTTGTTGATCCTGCACCGGAAGAAAATATCTACACCCGACTACCCAGCCTGGTGGTGTATTATCTGACCCGCTGGGGTCATCTTAACCTGATTACCCGCTATAAAAATGAATTTTTTGCAGATGACTTGGAGGAAGATTTTCTCTATCGTCCTGAAGAATTATTACGGAGTGTCCACTCGGATTCAATAGCGCCTTTTGCGGAATTGCAGGAGACCGAGATAAAGACTGAAATCGATGGCGAGGACTCATCGAACGGGACGAACTGACACCTGTAAGGGCACGGCACGCCGTGCCCCTAAGGCATCCGGTATAACCGAAAAACAAGGGAGCAACAGGGGTTTGGTCACAAGAATGAATGATCTATAATAATCTGATATATTTTTTAGCGGTAATTTTTGTCATCTCTACCGCCACTGCACCAGAGCAGCCCTGGTTGTCTCCCTGGCTCGCCCTGCCTCTGTTTGCCCTGCTGCTGTCGGCTTTTTCTTTTCTTGCGGGCAAACTCTTCGGCTCTCACCGCTTCATCACTTCTCAACGGTATTTCTCTGCGGAAAAAAAGGCTTCTTTTCTTGCAACGGTTTTGTTTATCGCCTCTTTTTTTGCCTTTGATTTGAAGTATTACGCCCAACCTCTCTCCTTTAATAATACCCTGCCTGTCCTGACAAACCTGTTCAGCCTACTGCTCTTTTTTTGTTTTCTCATTCTGATGTGGCTCCGGGCTCTGCCGAGCTATCGGTGTATCTTCAACAGTTTTGTTTCTTCGACTGATTTTGTTCTCAATAATATACGAACGAATCTGACCATTATTCTTCCCTGGCTGATCCTGTCTTTTTTTCTTGATCTGCTGAATATGGTCCCGCTGGCTGGGATGGAGACTTGGCTCAGGGCTCCTTGGGGAGAACTGTTTTTTTTCCTGATCGTTCTTTTGCTGCTGAGCCTGCTCTTTCCCCCCGTGATGCGCCGTCTCTGGGGATGTATTCCTATGGAGCCAGGGTCGCTCCGTCATGCCATTGAAAAATTTTGTCACAGCCAGAATTTTTCTTCCGAGATCCTCTATTGGCCCCTGTTTGAAGGGAAAATGGTGACAGCCGGGGTCATGGGCATTGTGCCGAGATTCAGATACCTCCTTCTGACTCCTGCCCTGTTATCTGCTTTGGATCAGGAAGAACTGGAAGCAGTTCTTGCCCATGAAATCGGCCATGTGAAGAAATATCACCTGATTCTTTATCTCCTGCTTTTTTTTGGTTTCACCCTGCTCGCTGAAGCAATATCTGAGCCGCTCCATCTCCTTTTGCTCAATAATGACTGGTTTTATCGCCTGCTGATGTGGTCGCAGATCTCCGGTGATACGTTGCTGACTTTTTTTGAAGCAGCAATTCTCTTCCTGCTTATGCTGCTCTATTTTCGTTTTTTATTCGGTTATTTTATCAGGAATTTTGAACGACAGGCTGATCTCTATGTGTTCAAAGCGCAAAAGACAGCCTTTCCTCTGATTCGTTCTTTTGAAAAAATTGCCGCCATGAGCGGTAATATTCGTCATAAAAAGAACTGGCATCATTTCGGGATCGGAGAACGGATCGATTTTTTGGAAAAATGTGAGCATCATCCAAGAAATATTCGGCTGCATGACTGGAAGGTCTCTTGCAGTCTTGCTGTATATGTTTTCTTGATCAGCGCGAGCTCCTGGTTCTTGCACCATCTGGATACAGAGAGCCTTTATGACAGCTCTCAGGCACATTATGCCAAGGTGGTGTTTGAGGTGCTTGAGGATAAAATACAACAGGAGCCGGAAAACAGCCGCTGGCTCACGTTGTTCGGTAATCTGATGCTGGAAAACGGGAAGGAAGTAGCAGCCCTGCAAGCCTATGAAAAGGCGTTAGGGTCTCTTTCTGTTTCTTTGGAACTTGCCAACAATACAGCTTGGTTGCTCTTGACGGCAAAAAACCACAGCCTGCGTGATCCTGTCAGGGCACTGGACCTGGCCCGTTCAGCTGCCCGATTTTCTCAGCAGGGCAATATTCTCGACACCTTGGCGACAGCCTTATGGGCCAATGGAAGGGTCGATGAGGCCGTTGTCGTAGAAGAAAAAGCTGCTGAGCTTGATCAGGATAACCTTGCTTATTATCAGGGCAGAATGGATACATTTCGCCAGGAATCCTGGGGGCAAGAAGAGTGACTTTTCGTCGGATTGCATAAAAGGAAACGCTTGCAATAGGTTGAGTTATGATAAAAATATATGTGTTTTTTTTCTGCTTCTTCGTGTTGCTCACCGGAGCTCGGGCAGAATTGGTGGAAATTAGTCCTTCGGACGTCTATGGCCTCGTGATGCAGATTGACAAGGAGCTTGATCTGCTCAAAAAACATTTCGGTATCAGCCGTGAAAAGAAATCTGATATCTATAATGCTGACCTGCTTCCCAGGCATGTTTGGGGGAAAACATATCTCATCATGATCAAAATCAATGTATTGCGCCATAAACTCGGCCTGCCCCGTAATGCGCCGAATTATATGGAGCCAGAACTTGATCTGTCTCCCGGCCTGGTTTTTGAACAGGGACGACGGCTGCTGGCGGAACTACAGATTTTAAAAAAGCATCTGGGCGTCACCACTGAGGCCGGTGCGATGGAGGAGTTCAGCGGTAAACGCCCGATAGATGTTTTTAACAAGCTGCACCATATTTCCTACCAGCTTGACGTCCTCAACAATGAAGAGATTGATCCTGACTATGTCTTTGCTGAAGTAATGCGGATTCAGGAAGACATTGTTACCATACTCAGATCGTTGCAACTGCGGGATAAAACCTATCCTCCGGCCAAGAAAAAAGAAGTGAATTCAGCGGACTCTCTCCAGGCCGCCTTTGCCCTGATGACCGAAATTCAACGGCTGCAGAGGAATACCGGTATTGTCCGCACAGATTTTTCCGTTTTTCATAAAGAAAAAGATGTACTGCCCTCTGATGTCTTTAATATGGTCAGTATGTGTCTGGCTGAACTCCAGACCTTCAAGGCATATATGGGGTTGAAGCATATCGTCACCTCGCCAGCGGCCTATCAAGAAAATAAGTCGCCGAACGACGTGCATCAGCTGTTGCGTTGGACAAGAAGAATGTTGCTTCAGATCAGGAGACTGTGAGAGGAGACCGTATGAATAAGCCACAGCGGAATGTCCAGGGTTCAAGTTGGTGCGGAGTCCAGAATAAACTCACCGCAATGATCTATATGATGGTTATTTTCTCAATGACCACAGTGGCTTATTACGGCTACCAGAGTGCTCGGACAGCCTACTACGATAAGGCCCTATCCGTTGCCGGTCAAGGAGTGCGGGATACCGGTCGGGCCGTCAAAGAGTTTCTGCGAACCATTCCGAATGATCTGACCTTTGTTTCTTCGTTTTATGCCATGAAACGTTATCTCTACTGGCAGGATCTCAATGTTGATTACAAGGCCAGTGAATGGGAGAATGCAGCACTGGAAACCTTTCGTTCCTTTCTCCTTTCCAGGGATCATTACTACAAGCTCCGCTTTATTAATACGAAAGGGCTTGAACAGATCGCCATCCGCTACGATAGAAAAAACGGCAACGTCTACACCGAACCGCAAGAAAATCTTCAAGATAAACGACATAGTGACTATTTTCTTGAACCGATGAAAATCGGCAGAGAAGGCATTTATCTTTCTGCAATAAACCTCAGTGAAGAGCATGGTAAAATTGAAAAACCCCATGTGCCGGTGCTTCGCTTTGCCCGTCCGGTGATCGGCGACAATAATGTGCGCTACGGAGTTGCGGTTTTAAACGTCTATGCTGACGTTTTTCTGGAACGAATCGGTCAAAATATAGAGAAGAATCGGAACAGATACCTGATTTCTGCAAGCGGTGATTATTTTTATCATCCGGACGGAAAGGCATGGGGACATCTGTTGGGGGAGCAGGCTGGATTTCACATTGATTTTCCCGAGATATTTGCACGACTGAAGGATCAGGAGCGCGGGGCCTTCACCTTTGCTCAGCAGATTATCTGTTTTGAACGCATTTACCCTCATCCTCAGCATACGGATACATTCTGGTTCCTGATTGAAATAATGGATAAGGATACCTTCATGCAACAGGTGGACCGATTTGTTCGCTTCTTTATCCTGATTTTTTTTGTAACGCTCCTCTTGGTCTTTCTGATTTCACGGCACTTCATCGGCGGCCTAATACGCCCTCTGCTTGTTATCACTCGCCAGCTCCGGCAACTCAGCCTGGGAAAAATAGACAAGGAGGAATTGGTCTATAACGAAAATGATGAAATCGGCCAGATGATACAGTATACCGGTAAACTGGTTACTTATCTGGAGGATATTTCTCGGCAGGCGGACAGGATATCCGCTGGGAATTATGCAGAGTCTGTCTCTGTCCTTTCCGAGCAGGATAGATTAGGTAATGCTGTTAATAATATGACCCTGATGATTAGGGAGAACCAGCAAAAAAACGAGGAGCAGAATTGGCTGACGCAAGGTCAGGGGCAGCTGGACAACCTGTTGCGTGGTGAACAATCCCTTGAAGACATGGCGAGTGACATTGTTACCTTTTTAGCTAGCTATTTGGAGGCTGGAATCGGTGCTTTTTACCTCAGTGATGATGAGGGTGTTTTGCACCTTTATGCCGGTTATGCGTACAGGAGAAGAAAAAATCTGTCGAATGAATTTAAACTCGGCGAGGGAATGGTCGGGCAGGCTGCTCTCGAAAAGAAAATTATTATTATCAGCCATATCCCTGAAAGATATCTCCAGGTTTGTTCGGCCCTCGGAGAGGGGGAGTCCGCCTGCCTGCTTATAGCCCCTTTCTTATATAATAATCAGGTGAAGGCGGTCCTGGAAATAGGCTCTTTTGTCGAGATCAGCGAATTGCAGATTAATTTTATTGAACAGATTGGAGAACGTGTCGGCATTGCTTTGAATTCTGCCCAGTCACGCCTGCGTATGCAGGAGGTTCTCCTGGTCACTCGGCAACAGGCAGCAGAGCTGCAATCTCGGCAGGAAGAATTGCAGGCGTCTAATGAAGAGCTGGAAGAACAAACGCAACGTTTGCGGGCTTCTGAAGAAGAGTTGCAGGCGAACCAGGACCAACTGGTAACAACGAATGCAGAGCTTGAAAAAAAGAATACATCACTCAACCGGCAGAAGCAGGCGATTGGACAGGCTAATGAGGAGTTGAGGGATTCCAGGAAAGAGATTGAACGCAAAGCAGAAGAGGTGGCCAAGGCCAGTCGGTATAAGTCTGAATTTCTGGCTAATATGTCACATGAATTACGCACCCCGCTTAACAGTCTGCTGTTGCTTGCCCAGACCTTGGAGGCTAATAGGCAGGGCAATTTGACAGAGGAGGATATTGAAGCGATCAAGGTTATTCATCATAGTGGCGGTGAATTGCTTGCTTTGATTAATGATATTCTTGATCTTTCTAAAATTGAAGCAGGACAGATGACGCTTGTTCAGGATCATGTAGCTCTTGCAGACGTATTTGCAGAACTTACGAGAACTTTTCGGCATCAGGTGGAGAAAAAGGGTCTGACGCTTCATTTTCATATTGCCGATGAAGTACCAGAGAATATCAGAACGGATCGACAACGATTGGAACAGATACTCAATAATCTTCTTTCCAATGCGCTGAAATTTACTGAGCAAGGAGAAATAACAGTGTCTGTCTCTCGGGCCTTGTCGGGGATTGAGCTACACCGCCCCGATCTTTCACCTGAGAGCGCCCTTGCTGTGACTGTTCAGGATAGCGGTATAGGTATTCCTTTTGCCAAACAGCAGATTATTTTTGAGGCCTTTCAGCAGGCAGACGGGGGGACTGCACGGAAATATGGCGGTACCGGTCTCGGGCTGTCTATTGCCCGTAATCTTGCTGGATTGCTTGGCGGCGAGATACACTTGGAAAGTAAAGAAGGGAAGGGGGCAAGGTTTATCCTGTATCTTCCAACGTTAAAAAAGGATTTCAAGAAAGACATCAAGAAAGACGTGAGGGATAATGCCGGTCTTGCTGCCCCACGGAAAGGTGCTGTGGCTGCTTTGCACAAGCCGGTGAGCAGAGAACAGCAGGAAGAGGCTTTTGAGGATATCAAAAAGACAGCCAAGCAACAGGGCAAAACTTTGCTGGTGGCGGCACAGGATCCGGAGCAGAGAGCAAAGATTATCACCCTTATTGCCCATAAAGATGCGGGCAATGAGGGTGTGGGAAATGAGGATGTGCAGAGCGAAGAGGCCGGATCAGGCCAAGAGGTGTTGGACAAGCTGCGAGATGGAGCGTATGATTGCCTGATTATGGGGATTGAATTTCCTGATATGTCAGGGAATTCCTTGCTGAAATATTTGAAGGACGAGAAGGTGCATGTTCCGCCCGTCATTGTCTATACCGGCAAGAAAATTTCATGGGAAGAAAGTGCGGAATTGGAGCAGTATGCTAATTCCATTATCATAAAAGGTGTCATGTCCGAAGAACGTCTGCTTGATGAATCCTCCCTCTTTCTCCATCGGATAATCAGCGACCTGCCAGAAAAGAAACAGCGCATGATGCGGAACCTTCATGAAGATGATGTGATTTTTGAGGGAAAACGTATTCTTCTTGTTGATGATGACATGCGAAATCTCTTTGCCTTGGCCAAAGTCTTGGGTGATAA
>JBATKL010000338.1:0-5923 GCA_049669385.1 Candidatus Electrothrix sp.
AATATCGAAGTCGTTCACGATGGACTTCATTTCATGCCGATAATGCTTGCCAACCTTTCCGCAGGCCTGATCGTCGGTTTTGTTCTCCTGTTCATCCTCCATTTTGTAACAACAAAGAAAACATGAAAATACACCTTTATCAGGTTATTGTTGTCGCCATCTCATCGGTCATGCTCTATCTTGGCATCAAAGAATTCATCAACCGAGAAAGCGGTCAGACCCTTCTGAAACTCTCTGTCCGGCTTACTGTCTGGGGTGGAATGGCCCTTATTGCTATTTATCCTGATTTCACCCTGGTCATCGCCCGGATAATGGGGGTGGTTGATAATTTTAATGCTGTTGTTCTGATGGGATTTTTGATGGTCTTCCTGATGCTGTTTAAGCTGCTGTCAGCCATTGAAAAAATCGAGCAGAATGTCTCTGAAATCAGCCGAAAAGAGGCCCTGCATGCGGCCCATGAACGTATTGAAGAGCTACGAAAGAAAATCAAGGCCCAGCAAGGGGATAAAAAGAACGAAGAATCTGGCAAAAATATTACATAGACCGTCCGCTCTTGTTGAGCATAAGTTGAGCATAACAGGCTGTATGTAAACCATCACCACACCCCGTACATCATACCATAAACCGGAGGAAACAAAATGATTGACCGAAGAGAGTTTCTGAAAACAACAGCTGTTGCCGCCTCTGCTGTTGCCGTCGCTTCAAGCAGCAACGTTTTTGCTGGCGAGACAGCGACATCCCATGCTGGCATCGTGTACACGGAAAAACAACAGGGCAAATGGGAAGGGAAGGCAGGTAGCCATGCACCGAAGGTAACCGTGGCAGACGGCACGGTTTCTGTCGTTACCGAGCACCCCATGACCGAACCCCATTTCATTGTCCGCCATACAGTTGTTCTTGCTGACGGCAAGGTTATCGGCGGTACAACTTTCTCGCATACTGATAAGGCGGAATCAAACTTTGACCTGCCCGCAGGATACAAGGGCAAGGCCTGTGCAACCAGCTTCTGCAATATGCATGATCTGTGGGTAACCGAGTTCACGGTCTGACCCCTGAATTTCCAGCAACCATCTGCTACCGGCAGGAGAACATAATGTTGTCCTGCCGTTTATATCCATGAAGCGTCCCTTCCTTCTTATCTTCTCTTTCTTTGTCCTGTGTCCGGCAGTGTATGTGCTTGTTTTTTATTCACAGAAGGACAAAGAACCTCTTGGGACAATCGCCCAGGAAGCTGTACGGCTGATCCATAAACGTAGCCTCATCTCCACAGGCAAAGCGTTGCTCAACGCACCGGTTACCGATCGCCTTGCCGGTATCACCCTTTCAAGACTGCCCCGGCTCTTCATACAAGGAATAGAGCAACAAAGCCGCGTCTCTTCCCGGTCAATAGCACCCCAGGAGTTAATCCCTCGCCATGCTATGGTCGTCTTGGAATTGGCAAACGCAGCCGCAACGGGTAAAAGCTTTCTCGACTCCGGTTTCGGACAAACGCTGAACGATATCGACTGGCCTGCTGTTCTGCAAGGAATGCAGCTCAAAAGACGCTTACGTCAGCCGCTGGAGCAAAACGCCTCCGGCCTGCTGTACCTGCTCACCCACCCTTCCTTTACTCAGGTCTTTAGCAGGCGTCTCTTTCTTGCTCAACTTCCGGCGCTCCCTTCTTTGATTCGGGGCGAACAACGCCATCCCTTACAGGGTAACCTGCTGATGATCATGGATCCCGGCCAAGAGGATTCTGAAACGGTTCTTTCCGCCCTGCTCGCCATACTCCGGGGGAAGCAAACTATCCTAAAACATGCCGGTTTCACGATATATGTTTTAAAATCAGAAAATAAACAAAACCTCTATATCGCTTCGGTCGGCGGCAAAATTATTTTATCCTTTGCTCAGCAGCCTATCCGAAAAAGCATTGCTCTTTTTCTCAACCGTCTTTTCCAACAGCGAAACGACCTGCTCCTGAATCAGGAGTACACGAAGATGGAAAAAGAGCGCCCGAAGAAAACAGATTTTTTTCTCTACGCAGACCTCTTTCGCCTCAAAATCCATCTCAAGCTCCTTTTTGCTCGCTTCAGCTCACAAAACAAAAGCCGGGAATCGATGAACAGTCCTTGGGCACCTGGGGTGAAAAGCATGGGCTTCTACCATCACACAGAAAAAAACACTGCACAATTCAAGACCATTGTCCAGGCCATTGTCCGTTTCTCCGAGGATCAACTGTACCCCTTTCAGAAACACATCTATACCACCCCCCCGATCCGCAGCCGAAGTTTTGAAGAAGTGCCAGCTGATCTCCTCCTCTCCTTCTGGTGCAATTGGCTGGAGCCTGGACTCTGGTGGCAGACCACTCTTGCCCACGGCGAACAAGAGGAACTGGCGGCAGCTGATAGAATTGCGGCCTGGATCAAAGAGAATACCGATATGAGCATGGATGAATTCCTCGGCTTATTTGGAAAAAATTTCAGCGTCCATGTGGCCGACATCAGCACAGCCGGTTTCTTCCCGGTCCCGCGCCTTTGCTTCAGTATTGAGATCCTCGATCGAAAAAGAATGGACGATTTTTTCCAGAAAATCATCGGCAACCTCCCTGTGAAGCGCACCATGGTGGGCGGAGTTCCGATCACCTCTCTGTTGGCAGCCCAGGGTATGTTGCAACCCTCCTATGCTTTTTTTAACGGATATCTCCTGTTAGCAGACAGCAGAGAGCAGATAGAGGAAATCCTGCTCAAGAAAAAAATACCGCTGACTGAGGGGAAAGAATTTCAAGCTGTGGATACCAGACTGGCAGAACCTGCCAACCTCCATTTCTTCGCCAGAACCCCAGAGGTGATCAACGCCCTGCAGGAATTGGCCTCCTGGGCCGGAACCATGATCGCTGTCCGGGACCATCAGACCGGTGCCATGAGCAAGCTCTTGGTCGACCAAGTTCTCTCCCCCTTGCTGGACAGCTTTAAAGTATACCATGCCATAGGAATACGGAGCGCCACCGCACCGGGTGAACTGATTATTGACGGGACAGTGCTGCGGGCAGAGACCGAAAGTAACCCGATCTTGCCCAAAAAATGACTTACCTCCCGGCGCATTGCACCGGACTGATACCTGTTCTTTCAGAACAGGCTGGCCAATTTTCCTCACCCCGAAGGGGTAATATCTATCAAGCACAGGGTAACACCCTGTGTGGGACTGCACAAACACCATGTTTCATCTTATAAGCATCAACTGCCGCTACTCCCACTCCTGCCTTGCCCTCTTCTACGTCCGCAATGCTCTGGAGCAACAGCTGCCCGAACAACCCCTTGTCTTTAGTCAGTTCACGATTAATGATCCCTATTATGCCACCCTGCTCCGCATCAGCGGAGAATCGGCACAAGCAATCTTCTTTTCCGTCTATATCTGGAACCACAACGTTATTCGTCGCCTGGTCAATGATCTGGCCCGACTCCGACCGAATCTCGCCATCATCCTCGGTGGCCCCCAGGCTCAGGCTCTCGGAGAGCTGCCCGAGCAATGCACCCTTTTTCTTGGCGAGATTGAAGGCGCTCCAGAAGCGTTTTACCGAGATCTGAAAAAAGGCTGTCTGCAACCGCTGTACTGTGCTGAAAGACCAAAGACCTTCGCCTCTCCCTATCGCCGGGAGGATTTCACTGGGGCCCTGAAAAATCGCCAGCTCTATTACGAGTCCTCGCGCGGCTGCCCCTTTTCCTGCTCCTACTGCCTTTCTTCCGGCTCTCAAGGGGTACGTCATAAACCTGTTGATCTGGTCAAGGAGGAGTTGACCGCTCTCATCGCCGCAGACCCCATGATCATCAAGCTGGTGGATCGTACCTTTAATGATCAGCCGGAACGGGCTCTGTCCATCTGGCAATTCCTCATCAATCAAGCAGAGCAGGTCCGTTTTCATTTTGAAATCGCCCCGGACCGCTTTACCGAACCGATGTTTGAGCTGTTGGCCACCGTTCCCTGCGACCAGTTCCAGTTTGAAATCGGCATTCAGAGCTGCCACCCGCAGACCCTGGCAGCGGTCAATCGCAAGATGGACATTGAAGCAACCTGCCGCAATATCCAGCGTCTGCTTGAGCTAAATACCATCCATCTTCATGTGGACCTGATTCTCGGCCTACCCTTTGAAACCGAGACCAGCTTCCGGGATTCCTTTAATCAGGTCTTCCGGATCGCGCCCCATTATATCCAATTAGGCCTGCTCAAGGTCCTGCCTGACACAGAGATCGCCCGACGAGCAGAAGAGTTCGCCCTAATTTTTTGTAGCGCCCCACCCTATGAGATACTAGCCACCCGCTGGCTGGATCATGAACAGTTGAGCGAGCTGTACGAGCTTTGCGAATGCACAGAGTCCTTTTATAATAACCGCTTTTTCCGTTCCCTCTGGCACTACCTTGTCCAGAAGGGCGAGGAGCCCTTTGCCTTCTTCGCCGAACTCCTGCGCCTTTGCCGAGAACATAATTTTTTCCAGCTGTCGCGAACCCATAAATTGATGCTCCGTATTCTCACTGATCTGGTCCAAACACGAAAGGATCAGGACCTGCTGCTGGATCTGTTGCGCTACGACTGGCTGCGCTGCGGATACCGTACCCTGCCCGAATATCTCACAGAGATATCCCAGAAAGAACTGCGTAACCGCTTACGCGCTACCTTGCCGCAAAATGTGGAAGGACTGTTCACCTACCAGACGCGGGTTGAATTCCTCAAGCAAGCCAGCTTTGTCGAGCTTTCTCAGGAGGCCATGCAATTTCTTGGACTGGTCAATCAGGATAACATGGAGGGCGGACTTGTCGCCCTGTTGCCGGAACAAACAGACGGGGTGATGAAGTTTAATCAGGCTGTGGTTCTGCCTTCCTCTTTGTAAGGAAGGTTTGAGAAGGTGTATGACCTACGATAAATTGCAGTTGACCACCAGAGGCATTTTGCCTTTGATCGCTTTCTTTCTTGCAGTCGTTTTGACTTTTCTGCTCCTCTTATCCGCTCATATGGAGCTGTGGATCTTATTCGTGGGGCCGCTTGCCATGGGTATTTGCGGTGTCATCATAGTGTTCGCCTTGATGATGCCCTTGAATAACTTTTTTTTAACCCGTGAATTAAAAGAGGGTAACACGAACGAACAACTGGCGGCATGGTTTGCCGAACATCCAGAACAAGAATTCTATGTCGGGCCAAACGGTGCCTGGCATAAGGGTAAAAAATATTATTGGGGACACAGCCTTTTTCTGACCATAGAGGATGTTTGTTTAAAACGAACACCGACCGGTATTAAACTGATCATCAACCTCGGAGAGACATTCGACAAATCAACGCGTTATTTCTCTTTGGAGTCTCCGGTTCCATCAGGCCATGAGTCGGAAGCCGAAACAGTTGTACAGGGCATTCTGGCCGCTAACATCATTCTGGATGAAACTCATAATCGCAAAAAAAATGTAAAATACATCTAACAGGCCCTTGACAGTCTTCCTGCAAAATGGACATAAAGCGCAATGACTTGATATCGCTTGCATTATCCAGGAACAATGACGCTTGTTATTTCCATAAATCGTTGATCTGCATCTTGGATATTTTTGGTTGATGGTAGAGCATTTTTGGGCAAAAAATAAAAATCTAAAAATTCAACGTGTTACAAAATACTTAAAATGGAGAAAAGAGTGCTGAATATCGGAGAAAGATTTCAAATGTCCACTTAATGTCCATTTTTTTCTGCCGTAAAATTAAACGATTAAGCCACTGGCCAAAAAAGTATGTCAGGGACCTGTTTGAAGATAAAGCTATTGATTTTAAAATGGCTGCTTAGACTAAAAAACGGCTAACCGCACAGGTCGAAGTATTTTAACGCTATGACCGCCTGATATTCTCGTTTCTTAAAGCCCGACAGCCTGCTGCAAGCGTCTTTTATCAATTCCTTTTCCTTAATACTCATTTC
>JBATKL010000339.1:0-5873 GCA_049669385.1 Candidatus Electrothrix sp.
ACGGTTCTTCTTCTGGCGCTTACCTCAGAAACTGGTTTCCGCTTCCTGCTCCGCACAGCGGACAACCTCAGCGGACCTATTTTTTCTGTGGAAAAGATTGAAGGCCGCTTGCTGAGTCGCTGGCGTCTGGGCAAGGTGCAGGTGCATATTGCGAAGAAGGTTGATGTGACGCTGGATGAACTGGCCTTTGCCTGGTCTCCTGGGGCCTTATTCGAAAAAAGACTGGTTTTGCATCAGGTGGCGGCACAAGGGCTGGTTGTACGTTTGACCGGAAGCAGCACGGAGGACAAAAAAGAGGAGAAAGACAGCCCTGTTGTCATGCCGACCATCAAGTTGCCACTGGATATTGACCTGGAAGAGTTACACCTTCAAGACGGTCAAATCTTTTTTTCTGAGAAAGGAAATTCGCTTGTCATTAACGAGGTCATCTTGCAGGCCACGGCTCGAAATCAACAGCTGGAAACGAAAAAGGAAATAAAACAGATCACAGAGGTTGATATTCAACGGATCAAGCTGGACCTTCGCGATTACGGGGTAGATTTGCAAGGGCAGGTTGCTTTTCATGATGCCTGGCCGCTGGCGCTCAAAGGGGCGTGGCGGGTGGCTGATCCCGGCATCAATGATCTTGACGGCACCCTAGATGCGCAGGGTGACTTGGATGATCTAGCCGTACTCCTTACCCTGGTTGCCCCGGCTGAGGTTACCTTGGAGGGCAAGCTGACAGACATTCTTAACGACCTGCACTGGCAGGCCGCCGCCAAGACCGGCCATCTCCATCTCAACGATATCAAAGTCGATGTCCCGATCGATGGCACCCTGACTATTGTCGAAGCCTCGGGCACGGTGGGGAGCTATCAAGGCACCTTGGCCGCAGATATTCATTACGAGGGGTACCCGCCGGTTCAGGCCGAGGCCAAGGTCATTGCGGACGATTACACCGGCCTGGTGATTGAGTATCTCTCTGTCCATCATAAGGAATCCACCTTGACCACGCGAGGGAAAATGCAATGGACTGGTGGTTTCTCTTGGCAGGCGGAGCTAGAAGGGAAGGATATTGATCCCTCCCTGGTTGCGGAAAAATGGCCGGGCAGGATCAGCGGACTGATGCAGAGCCAAGGGAAGCTCAGTTCTTCAGGCACCTCGCTAGAGGTGAACATTAATGCCCTGAACGGTGAATTGGTCGGATTTCCCCTACAAGGCAGCGGTGGTATGGAGCTGGATACGCAGGGGATGGTGTTTCATGATGTACACATCCAGGCCGGTTCTGCGGAGGTCGAACTTGACGGACGCATTACCAAGGATAATTCGCTGGATCTCAAGGTTCGTGCAGAGTCCGATGATCTTTCGGCCTTTTTTCCTGAGTATGCTGGCAGTATCCATCTTCGCGGAACCGCCACGGGCAAGCAAGAAAATCCCGGTATTGATCTTATACTGGAAGGCTCAGAGATTCAGGTGGAAGGGTATAGCCTGAGTAAGCTCCGGGCCGATCTCAAGGCTGACCTGGTGATGGAGGGGGAAGAGAGCGGCATGAAGATCAACGAGCTGAAACTGCTGGTTGATGAGGATATGTCTTTGGATGCAAGCGGGCAGATCGGCTGGCATGAGGGGATTTCTTGGCAGGTGGCATTGCGCGGAGAGGAGCTGAATCCAGGGCTCTTTGTTCCGCAATGGCCGGGAACAATCCAGGCCAAAATACGCTCGCAAGGAAGAAAGAGCACAGAAAAATTAGTTGCCCAGATCGAGATTGATGAGCTGAGCGGTATCTTGCGTGACCTCCCTCTGGCCGGGAGCGGCAAGGCGGAGATTGATGGCAAAAAAATACATATTACTGCTCTGCACCTGCAATCCGGTTCCACCCAACTGGATATTGACGGGCAGGCAGATGAACAGGAACTCCATTTCACGGTTCAGGCTCGCTCTGATGATTTGAGTCCTCTTGTCCCGGAACTTCGAGGTGGTTTCGAGGCCACAGTTGAGGCGCAAGGAGATCCGGCTCATCCTGAGATCATGCTTTCCCTGAGCGGCTCTGAGCTTGCTTTTCAGGATTATCCCCTGCAACCTCTGCAACATTTACAAACCGACGTAAAGGCAAAGCTCAGCTTGCAGGGAGAGAATCAGGGCGCAACGGTGGATGAGCTGCGCGTTGTTTTGGATAATAAGGGTAACAGTGGTACCCTTGCTGCGAGCGGGCAGGTCGGGTGGAGCAAGGGGCTGTCCTGGCAGATTGACCTGAGCGGGGACCAGCTTGATCCCTCCCTCTTTCTTCCAGAATGGCCCGGCAATATCACGACCGAAATGCATTCCCAGGGTCGAAAAAACGGCGATGAGCTGACTGCTCAGCTTCAGATAGATGAGCTGGGTGGGAAACTGCGTGATCTTCCGCTTTCTGGGAGCGGCAAGGTTTCGTTAAAGAATAAGGAGATTCTGGTTGATAAGCTGCGCCTCGGTTTTGGTTCGGGCCAGCTTTTGGTTAACGGGTCCGCAGATCCTGCCCAGCAGTTTGACCTCAGTTTTGAGGCGGAAGCAAAGGACTTGGCCGGTCTCCTGCCAAAGGCCGCTGGCGAGTTCCGAGTGCAGGGAACCTTGAAGGGCAGGGCGCAGCAGCCTGATCTGAATCTAACCGTCAATGCTGGGGATGTGAAGTATGAGGAATACCAACTCAAGCGGCTCAACGGCAGGATTAAGGCAGATCTTGCCGAGAATGGTAGGATTGATGCAGATCTGAAGGCCTCTGGGATTCGGGTCAAAGAAGAAGAGATCAGCAGCGCATCCCTACAGATCCAGGGCAGCACAGAGCAGCATACGCTGGAACTCTCTGTGGCTGGTACGCCGGGGAACGTTCAACTTGCTGCTGCGGGTGGTCTTAATATCAGCAATAACGAAGAGCAAACATGGCAGGGCAGGCTGACCCAACTTGCCCTTGATCATGAGCAATTCGGTGCATGGGCAATGTTGCATCCTGCTGATTTGCGCCTGTCGGGCAAGGAATCAGGCAAGGAAGCCGTGCTTTCCGGCTTTAGTCTGAATCATAAGGAGCTGAAGAAGGAGCTGAATAAAAATCTAAAAATATCTCTGAACGGTGCCTGGAAGCAGGAGGGCGGCTGGCAGGTCGAGGGAGCAGTGGATGATTTTGCTCTCAAGCTCTTGCAGGAATGGCAACTGCCTGTCCCGGATCTTGAAGGTACGGCAAAGGTACGGCTGACAGCCCAGGGCCAAGGCGCTCTCCCGGAGCAGGCAAAATTTTCTTTCGAGCTGCCTCAACTCTCTCTGATCACGGAGAGCTTTGAGGATGACGGGGAAGAGCTGAGTACGACCCCTGCTACAACCGTTTGGGTTTGGACGGACAATACCGTTGAGGTTCGACTTCAGGATAAAACGGTCCGGCTGCATGCTCAGACCGCATTTCAGGATAAGAGCGATCCCCAGGGTAAAAGCACTGTTCAGGATAACAGCACTGCGGAGTTGGAAGTCTTTGTGAAAAACTGCGGCGATTTCAGTATGCCCGAAAAAATGCCTCTGAGCGGTCAGCTTGATCTGAATTTTAAAGACCTGAGCCCAATTACTCACCTGACCAATGAGGCGGTCCAGGCCACGGGGAAATTCGGAGGACGAATCCTCTTTGGCGGGACGGCCCGCAAGCCGACAATCAACGGTAAACTGGCATTACATGACGGGGAGAAAAAGGAAGGCGAAATATTTATTCAGGCAGCCGGTATCGGGCTCAAAGATATCCAGATTGCTCTTAAGGGGGATAGCAGCTCCAATACGATAGATGCGCAACTGCGTTCCGGTGAAGGGAAAATTAAACTCAGCGGAGGAACTCGGCAGGATGCTGAACAACATTGGCTTGCCGACGTTGCCATCTCCGGTGAAAATTTTCTGGCAACAGACCTCCCCGAGTATCGCGCCGTCATCAGCCCAAATCTTCGCCTCCGTTATGCGGAAACAGGAACCCGGCTCAGCGGGACAGTGACTCTGGTTGAGGCCGAGATTGCGCCAACAGGCTTTAGCGGTGCTGTGTCTTCTTCCAGTGATGTTATTGTTGTTGATGATGAGAAGGCCGCAAAAGGTACTTCACCTATGCATCTTGATCTTGAGGTGATCATGGGCAAAGAGGTGTTGGTCAATACCTTCGGGCTCAAGGGTTTTCTTGATGGTAGTCTCAAGATTAATGCCAAACCAGGTCGTCCGATCACCGGTCTTGGTAATCTTGATCTGCGTGACGGCACTTTTGATTTTGAGGGCAATACACTGCAACTCACCCAGGGCAGGGTCTTTTATCAGGGGGGGCCTATTGATAATCCGGGGTTGGGTATTCAGGCCTCCAGGGAGATAGATAAGGTTGAATTGGGAGTGCGCCTTACCGGACCTGTCAATGATATGGAGATGCACTTGTTTTCCGATACTGCTATGGATGAATCAGAGATTCTTTCCTACCTGCTGACCGGACAGGACATTTCCAAGTCGGGTAATGAGGGGAAGGCGCTCTCGCCTGCTGAGGCCACCTTGGGCAAGGTGGGCGGCGGGGTGCTGTTGAAGACGGTTGATCCCCTGAAAACCCTTGATATGGAAGGGCTGGTGGATCTCAGTATTGGCGGGGGCGAGGATGCCTCGGATGTGTCTCTGGTGATGGGCAAAGAGATTTATAAGGATCTCTATATTAGCTATGGCAAGGATTTGACCGGAGCTGGAGGAACCTTTAAGGCCCGTTATGATTTGAAATATGGATTTTCCGTTGAGACCGCGACCAACGCCAAGACCAACGGTGCTGATTTGCTCTGGTCCTGGGAGCATTGATGAGACATCAACAATATAAAATAACGAAAAAGGGCAGGCCTCACTGAAGAGAACCTGCCCTTTTTTTGGTATGCAACGTTGGTATGGAACGTTGGTATAAACTGTAAGGGCGGTTCGCGAACCGCCTTTACTCAATCCTTAGCTGAACCTCAGCTGAACCCTTAGCACCATCTTATTTTCCAAGAATATCGCCGCGAACACTATTGGCCACGTCGGCTGCCTGTTGAATCAGCTCGTCTTTCACGCCAAGCTCTTTCAGGGTGGCTCCGAGATGCTCAAGGATAACGTCAAAATGGGTATCGTTCAAGCCTTTTGCCACCAGATGGGCATGACCAGCTCGCAGATCTTTTCCTTCATAGGCATTCGGTCCACCAAAGGCAAAGGTGAGGAAGGCTGTCTGCATTGCTCGCTGACGGTCCATATCCACTCCTTCAAAAAAGCCGTTCACTCGATCATCAGCCAGCACCTTGACATAAAAACCGTCTACCGCCGCTGTAACAGCCGCTTCTCCACCCAATTGCTCATAAAGGGTCGGTTGCGGTTCTTCCGCTGCAACCTTGGCTTCTGCGGGTTGGGCACTGCCTGCAATTGCGCTTGTGCCTACACCAGCGAGAAATAAGGCTGCAAATGCTGAGAGGAAAATAAGTGATTTTTTCATGGGATCATCTCCTTTTTTAGGTTGTTTGAGCCAGCTCTTTGTGAATATTATGAACTAGTCACTGCGAGCTTTTCTGGCCGTTTTTGGCCATTTTGAACGAAGGCTGAGAAGGAAAAGTTACCTCCCTCTCTATAGCCTCAATTGTATGAAACCACCTGGTAAATGCAAGGTAATTAAGAACGGTTATCTTTTTCTTGGGTAATTATATGGATAATCAATATATTTTTTTAAAATAATCATCAAGGATGCGAGCATGGTCAAAGGCTAGTTCCGGCAATTGATCCTTGCTGAAGATCTGGGCCTGCTTGGCGTCATCCGCGCCCACAGGGGTACCGATAGCCGTGGCGATAAAGACGGTTGAGGCGGTATGCTGCCGTTTATCTCGGTCTGGATGGGAATAGGTGTGGAATTGACGGAC
>JBATKL010000340.1:0-3234 GCA_049669385.1 Candidatus Electrothrix sp.
GTCCGGCATCTGTTTATGGTTTCCTCCAGCTTAGATTCCATGATTGTGGGTGAGTCCCAAATCCTTGGACAGTTGAAAGAGGCTTTTCGACACGCTGCGGAGCAGAAAACAGCAGGGATGGTTCTCAATAAGCTGCTGCATAAGTCCTTTTCCGTGGCCAAACGGGTGCGAACGGAAACGCAGATAGGGGCCAATGCGGTCTCTATTTCCTATGCTGCGGTGGAATTAGGGCGGAAGATTTTTGGAGATCTGCGAGGCAAACGTGTCATGCTGGTCGGGGCTGGTGAGATGGCTGAACTCGCTGCCGAGCATCTGGTGAGCCAGGGCATTCAGGAGGTCGTGGTCGCCAATCGTACGCTGGAACGGGCCATGAAGCTGGCTGCCCGTTTTCAGGGCAGGGCTGTTGGTTTGGATGAAGTGGTTGAGCAGCTTCTTGATGTGGATATTCTTATCAGCTCCACCGGGGCTGAAGGGTTGGTCCTGTTCAAAAAGGATATTGTGCCGCTTATGCCTCGGCGACGCAACCGACCGCTTTTCTTTATCGATAGTGCGGTCCCCCGTGATTTGGATCCAGAAATCAATACTCTGGAGAATGTTTATCTCTATGATATTGATGATCTGCATAATGTGGTCGAGATGAATCGCGAGCAACGGGACAAAGAGGCAGTCAAGGCTCGCCGTATTGTTGAAGAAGAAACCCTGAAGTTTCAGCATTGGCTCAATGGGATGGAGGTGACACCGACCATTGTTGATCTCAGGGCAATTGCTGAATCCATCTGTCAGGCCGAATTGGCCAAGACGCTGCCCCGCCTCAACGGTATAAGTGCCAAGGAACGGAAATGCATTGAACGGATGGCCTCCTCCATTGTCGGGAAAATGTTGCACCATCCTATGCAGTACCTCAAAGCCGACCACGGTTGTGTTGGTCAGTCCGAACGGATCGTGCAGGTTCGCACCCTGTTTCAACTCAATGAACAACGCGAACAGGCTGACGACTGATTTATGACCGAGCAGGAGCGCCGCAGTATTGTAGAAGATGAGCTCTTCCTCCTCAGAGACTCAGGAGAACTGCCTGAGATCGCCTATCATTCCTCGCTCTACTATTTGACCGAAGATCAGGATGGTCCCGGTTTGTGCTTGAAGGAAAGCGAACGGCTGCTCTTGCAGGAGGCGGCTCTGGAGCGTTGTCAACAGATCGTCCTGCGTGATTTGGTGCCGGATAATCGTGATCTCGGGATCTATCGAGGTCCACAGCGCAGTATCTCTAATTGGCAGAGGTATTGCAGGTTTTGTCAACGGATTGATCAGCGGCAGAATGATGCGTTCAAAGAGCGTGTCGCTCAAGCTCTGGTACGTTTTATCCGGCAGGAGGCGGCTGATGTGGAGGAAGGGTACCGTGAGAGTTCCGTCAATTGCACGACCGAGGATCTGCTTGCCTTTGCTGAGGAGGTCGGTGTCTCAAGTTCGAAGTATGATCTCGGCAGGCTGTTTGCGTTAACGGTCTTGCCGTAAGGTCTGCGGGAACGAATAGGTGAAACTGCGCATCTCGGCTTATCGTGATGACGGGAGAGGATAAAGGGCCACAGGCGTAAGCTGGTGGCCCTTTTTTATTTCACAGAATGCGACTTGCGCTGCTGTAACTTTAAAATGACGTAATTTAATAGTGGTACGTCCCCTATTGTTCGTTGGCGTAAATTTGTTGATTGATATTATTTACAGCTTGGATTTGTTTTGAACCACCACAAAGAAAAACCGGGGCATGTGGAGCATATGCACCCGGTACAAAAAAGTAAGATTATCTACTCCTGAGAATCACTCTCTCCAGGCTTTGGATAGTGATCAAGCATTTTACAGGTATTATTCAGAAAACTTCGAATAAGCTGGTCGGTCACCATAACCCTTGTATATTCGAAAGACCCCTCGGGTACTGAAGAAAAAAACCTCAACATACACATACCGTCACCTCTGGGCAAAGTTTGTATTTTATCAATTAAAACACTAGGTAGAGCGGGGTTTCCGTGAAGCACTTCTGTTGGATCTTGTTTCTTTCCTTCTGTCTTTTTCATTATTGAGTCCTTAATCCTTTATACTCATTTGAAATAGTTTGAATAATACCACCCTTGTCGTAATAATCAGTATCACTCTTGCTTTCAATCGGGGTATTCCAAGTTTCATTAATTCCTGATGCTACTTTGACACTAGGATCGTCTTTGTAAATAATTTTATGGGTATGATGATGTTCATGCTTGATTGTTGAATCTTCATCCTGACATAAATTTTTCTGAATGCAATGAGTTACAAACTCATTCAAGTTTTTACCTTCCAAGCAAGCTTGCTTGGAAGCTTTACGATGAAGTTCTGAACCTATCCTCACATTAAAAGTGCCACTATAAGGCTTATTCGCTGGTTTTCCTGTCTCTTCGCAATATGAAATGTAACGATCCACAGCCTCCTTAAAAGAAATTCGCAACTCTTCAACACCAACGCCCTCATATGTTATGATGTCATTTATAAAAAGGATCTCTCCGTGAAGGCAACTATCCTCAACACTGATTTCAATAGATCCAGTGTAATCTTTATATGAAAAAGTTTGATTACTCATACTTTAACTCCTATATCCAGCAATGCTTTCTTTGCTTGCTTAACTTGATAAATCTTTAAGATCCCACCGGGATGAGTTTTAGACATGCTAAAACGAAGGCCCGTTTGTTCATGCTCAAACATATAATGTGATCCACCTTGACAGGATTTTTTAAACCCGTGCTGTTTGGTCAGGGTGACCAATTCAGGCCATCGAAAATTTTTTGGTATCGGGTTGGCAAAAAGTTTTGTAAGTAATTTTTCTTTCTTTCCCATTTTTACTTTATCATAAAAAGATAATTGTGCAACTAAACAATAGTTGCAATATTGTTTGCAGCCTTATTTTTGGATATTCCCACACGGTGATGAATAAAAACTTGGCAAGCAAACTAAGTAACTAGATATACTATATGAACAAACCACCCATAAGCCAAAAAGTAAACAAAAAAGGATTTTTAAAAAGGGAAAAATACCCACACCGGTATCACAGGCCAAAATCAAACCGCGCAGTGATGCGGGTTACAAGCCGGGATCGCGGGTTCGAATCCTAAAAAAATCCTTTCTCAACCTCCGCAGTCCCCCGATTTCCCGATAAATTACCGGTAATTTCAATGATTATGCCGAATTCTGGGATATGATCCTCAATGGCGACAG
>JBATKL010000341.1:0-13305 GCA_049669385.1 Candidatus Electrothrix sp.
AACTCCGGCAGGATTTGCCAAAGCAAACCGCACTCACGCATCTCGACAAAAGTCCGGTGAGCCCTGGGCGAGGCCATAATCAAATCCAGCTCATGGGCAACCCGCTCTTTGGCCACCCGATCGATACGCTCGCGTTGCTGAAAAACCTGCTCAAAGGTATCCGACTCAACCGTAAAGTCAAGTACCGCAGCAAAACGAAAGACCCGCAACATCCGTAGAGGGTCATCAGAAAAACTTTTTTCGGTAACAGCCCGCACCCGCTGCTGCTTCAAGTCAGCAAACCCACCGACAGGGTCAATGACCGGCAACCTCTCCTGATTTTGACAACGACCAGTCAGCAAATCATGCACGGGCACCGCCAAGGCATTAACGGTGATATCCCGCTTCTCCAGATCCTCTACAATAGACCGCGCACTGGCTCGAAATGAAGAGAAATCGACATCCAGCCCCTGACGGAGTACCACCCGTGCTGCGCCCTCTTCCCGGCCCAACTCCACATAGGTTCCGCCAGTGAGCTGCCGCAGTCGTTCCGCCCATTGCTCAGCATCGCGGGCCACTGTCAAATCGATATCGCCGGGTACCCTGCCCAAGATAAGATCCCGGACTGAGCCACCGACCAGATAGACTGCGCCACCGAGTTCATGCTGCACTGTCGCTAGCTTTTCCAACAGGTCCTCTGGAAATAAGGCTGCTATCGTTGCAATAGTGAAGGTCTGTTGATGTTGATTTTCTTGTTCCATAGCGCCACTATACCAATATATCAGCACTCATTCCCGTTATTTTTTACAAAGGCATCCATCCGATTATAAAAAAATAATTACTTGACAAGTAAAAGCGGGTAAATAGGCGTGAGCGTAACCGGATTGCCGCTCGCCTCGCAGGGGATTATCTTGGACTCGCAAATTGACAAACAGGTATCCATGCATATTGATGGATTAGGCACTCCTGCGCAACTTACCTCGCACGTCCCCTGGCAATCCACACATAATTGCATATTAAGACAACCTGTATCCAAAGTCCTGAGCTGTAATTCAGGACGCTGAATAATTTCCGCAGCACATATATTGCGCAGCTCCTCTGGGTTGCTAGAAAATTCAGACCCTATGACGGTGACAATCTCTCCCTCCAGGAATTCAAATTTATCAGGATACTTCTCTATACAGTTTTTAGGGAATACATGAATAACAACGTGTTCCCCTGATGAACTTTCAGAAATTTCAAGATGGAGCCCCTCTTGATCTAACACAGGAAGGTAGGAGTGGTAATAAACCTTTACTATTTCTCCTTCCACCTCAGCAAGTGGCGTGCTCCAGGATTGCCTGCATGGGTCTTCGACGACCTGCCCACTTGCTACGGAACAAAGCATAATCGTCATTATACCTGCAAAACACAGAGAAAGTTTTTTGTTCGCCATTGTGATGCCTCCTTCTTGAGAAGAGTTATGAAACATATCAAAATATCAAATGAAGGATAACAAAAAAAATGAATGATGCAATATATATATATATATATATATATATGATTAAAGCAACAAAGATTCTTCTTCCCAAGAAAGGTTCTTTATCAAAAAGAAGAACAAGACACTGACGGGATGGTCAACGGTGACGATGCCTGCCTGAAGACAGATCAGGTGAATACACAAAAAGGAGGTGAGAAAAATTCCACCCTTCATAATTGCTATTTACTTTCTCTTTTCCGCATGCTTTAACTGAAACCTTCAGCACGCCGAAGAAGACAAACAAACTCTACATTAAATATCAATGAAGAATTTTTTTTATTATACTGCATTAATTGACACTGAAGAAATAAAAATATTCGGCAAATACGAATTTTTTTTAATTTCAGCTTCATTTGCACGCCAAGTATTAAGTACACTTTTTTCATTTTGTGTACTCGTCTACGGAACTTCAATAATTTTGCCACTATGGTATTCTATCATTATATCAACAACAATAGTATTGATACTCTTCAGTATAGATCAAGCTATTATTGGATCAGAGTGGTCTCTATATAAAATATATGCAAAGAATAAATTTATAAATTTTTTTACTAATATCCTTCTTATACCATTAAGAATCATGCCCAGAATATGCTATTCTATTATTATAGCTTACGGGATTGCAACAATTGCAGAAGTAAGAATACAACATAGAGCTATAGATAAAATATTAAATACAGAAAGCAAGAAATTCAACAATGAGTACCTCGTGAAAACAAAAGAAAAAGAGAACAATATTGAGAAGAAAGAAAGTGACAAGAAAAAAAATATCGCTCAGCTAGAAGAGGCACTGAATATCAAAAGAAACGACTTAAATAGCACAAACAAGAGAGCTCTCTTTTTAAAAGAAAAAAACAATCTGGATAATGAAATTATTCATTACAGAAATAATATCTCTGAAAGCCAACAAAAAACACTGGAAATTTCCGAGGAAATGTCTAAAATTCAAGCAAAAGTTGATACAAACAACGAGGAGATACGATTAAAAGAAATTGAAATGAATCATGAAGCAAATGACAAAGACAGAGGAGCAAAAAAAGGACCGAGATGGAAAGCACTCAACCGTGCAGTCATTGCGTTAAAAACGCAAAATAGCAACAACATACCAAAGTTGCAAAGCAAAAGAAATGAAATAGAAAGGATTACAGCTCTGACGGAAAAGAACAAAAAATATTTATCAGAACTAGAAAAAAGATCAAAAGAACTTTCCGGTAAAGCTGAAGAAAAACAATACGACACAAGAACTATAGAGGAAATATCTTCCGAGTTAGCAAAAGAGAAAAATGAACTGAATAAGCTGGTCGAATCAAATAAAACTGATTTAATGAATTATAGACAAATATTAACAAACGGCGGATTTTATCAAGAAAATGACTATGGCCCGCTTGACAGATACATCGGTTTAAAAAAATTATACAATGATCCTGAATACGGGGCAGCTGCAAAGGAATTTTCTTATGGTCTCAAGATCACTATTATATTACTTGAGCTGTCCCCTGTAATGGTTATGTTGTTTTTCTCACCATATAGCTTTTATTCAACAAGAATGAGAGAAAAAATGGAGCGAGATAGAAAACGATCAAAATTTACTGCTCAAGAAGAACTTTTCGACCAGGTAGATCATGCGGAACAACGGAATATTTTGTTAAAGAAAATGAGGGATATTGAAAAAGAAAATGCACAGATTGAAATGGATATAAAAATGAACAGAAAACAGGATTGACGAAACACCCTGAGCTTGAGCACAGACCGCCTTCCCTCTTTCTCCCGCCCCCACACTCCCTCTTTCGGAAAAAAGAAAAACACTGTAAAGTAATCTGAGCAGAACAGAAAGAAAATCAACATCTCCACCGATCTCCAAATCCTCCCGGAGACAGAACAGAAATTCTTAACTGCGGCCCCCATTATGTTGAATCTTTTTTCAGCTGAAACAGCTCTTGAAAATAATCTTCCTGAAGAACAAATCCGCACGGTCGTTCATGCGCTCCGCAGAGAGGGAAAGGCGCAGGAAATTATCTACCATACAGAAAATAAAGAATCATTTCGATATGTCATATCCACAAACCTAGTAACCGATACCGGTGAAAAGCTCATTCAGGCAACAACCTCTGTAGAAAAATTCAAGCTTCAAGAAGATGAATTTTTAGAGTTTGTCCAGGACACGCTGGACGGCGATCTGGTTCGAGAGAAACGATACACCCTGCCCCTCCAGGAAGACCACGACAATCAGGCCTGCCTCGAATGCCTCCGTCCGATTGCCATCAAGCACCTTCGCTGCATCTGTAAAATAGAAAATCTTCTCGCCACCCAGCGGCCCAAAACCGTTGTTAAAGAAAGCGGCAGCCGCACAACCCTTTTCCTTTTTGCTCTTCTCATTTCCCTGATCGGCGGCAGCCTCTATATCCTCCTCCCTCTCTTTGCCAACAAACAATCTGCCGACTTAACCCTGCTCTTCAACACCGTTAATGTCCAAGTATGGCTCGGGACAGAAAAATACCCCACCAAAGGCAACCGATTAGACCTCACCCTGCCCCTTGGGCGCTATCGCTTACGAGCGGAAAAGCCAGGATTCAAGCCAATCCGTCAGGATATTTTCTTGACCGAAAATGAAGAGATAGGTATCCGACTTGAAGAACTCTACGCTCTAACCGTGTATGCAGACATGGAAAAAAGCAAAGTCCTGCTTGACGGAAATATTGTTGGCGCAGCAGGGAGAAATGTCCCGCTGGACCTCTCCCTCACCAAGGGAGAGTATGACCTCACCCTGACCAATACCGCTGTCTCAACACCTTTCCAGAAAAAAATCCTGCTGGATAGGGATCAAGTCATCAGAGCCGAACTCCCGCATCCCCGGCTCACTATCCACACCAATGTTGATGATGCAATAATTGCTGTCGCAGAAAAAGAGTATCAGGTCAAAGAGAAGGAGGTTCACCTGAAGCTGCCTGTCGGTGATTACCAGCTTATTGCCCGCAAGCCCGGCTATGCTTCTATAGAAAAAGAAGTTATTATCGCAGATCAGGACCAGATCCTGCCGATCACCCTGGAAATGATTCATTATCAACTCTCCATCATCCCCAACGTGATCAACAGCTCAATTTCGGTGCTCTGTACAAACGGGCAAAAATATTTTGGCATTGCATCGCCGGACACCCCATTCCAGGTTGAAACCTCTGCTGAATCATGCAAAGTCCTTGCGGAAAACCAAGGCTACCGACATATCGGCCAGGATGTGCTTCTAACAGGGGACCTGGAACTGCCCATTACCTTGAAGCGGCTCTTCTTGGTCACTGTTTATACAAACCTGGACCTCAGCACCGTTCTGCTGGACAACAAGGAGGTGGGAAAGGCTGGCACCAAAACACCTGCGGTCCTCTCCATACCAAGCGGCAACTATGCCCTTACGGTCTCCAATCCGCAGGCCGCAGCGCCTGTGCAACAAAAAATTCTGATCAAAAAGGATCAGCGCCTGAATATCGACCTCCCCCTTCCTCAGTTAACCATCAAGATTAATGTGAAAGGAACAACACTCCTTGTCGACCAAAAAGAACACCAGGTCTCTGAAAAACGACTTACCCTTGAGCTTCCGCAGGGCAGTCATCATATTACTGCGCAAAAAAAAGGATATATCACTCTCCAGCGAGAAATCCTGGTCCGGGACAGGGCGCAAACCTTTTTTGAACTGCTACCGGAGGTCTATCCACTTTCTATCAGATCAAATATTGACAAGACCGCCATATATGTTAAGTGCAAAGATGGAAAAGAATACTCGGGTCCAGCTTCACCGCAAACACCCTTTGACCTTGAAGCTATCGCCGGGGCCTGTACGGTATCTGCAAGCCGAGAAGGGTATAAGCAATTAACAACGACCGTCACTCTTCCCGCTGAAAAAAATATCTCTGTTCAATTGATTGCTGCTGAAGTACAAAAAACAAAAGAAAAGATCCTGGAGCCGAGAAAAACGAAGCACCGGGTAAAGGGACTTGAACCAAGGATTGATACCAGAGTTGATACGAAAGTTGATACGAAAGTTGAAACGAGAATTGAGACGAGAGTTGAGACGGTACGTAAGACGAAATCAGAAGCACAGCCTGCGCCGAAGCCTGCTCCGAAACTTGCTCCAAAGCTTACGCCGAAGCCCGCTCCGGCACCCAAACCACAACCGGATCCGCTGCAAATAAAGGCGAAGAAAAAAGGCTGTCAGAATGAAATTAGCGTCGGAATGCCGGAGTTATGTGACGAATAACCTGTTCTGGCCCACCCAGACCATGCAGATACAATGCTTTTAAGGAGAAACCTTATGTTGTCCACAGGAAAGACCACTCTCTTCACCTTGTTCCTCATTCTCGCTGTCACGCTTTCTGCCTGTGCGCCGAAAGTGCATAAACGTTCTAGCACAAATGAGCCGACAACATTAAAAAAAGGCATCCCTATCCTGGGACGCCGGATCCTCAACACCATATCGAAAAGAAAAGCCCTAGTACTTCTGGAGCCCTTTAAAGAAGCTACCCTGTACGATGAGATTCAGGCCAGTGTAGACATTGAAAGACTGCTCTTGGAACTTGGTAGCAGAAAGCAATACGCTGGAATTCGCTTGATAAGCACGGCAGATGCCTCTGACAGAGAGCTGGAAAAGGCCGATTACATCCTGAAAGGCGTTATCAGCTACTCCGCCCTTCCTGAACAACCGACCCAAAAATATTATCGCATCCTAGCCTCCCTGGCTGACCGCAAAACGGGCGACTTAACCGCTCGCGAGTCGATCTGGGTATACTCGGTGCCTTACGGAAAACTGGAGCTCCCTGTCATCACCGCAGATCCGACAGCTAAGCGCAAGGTTACTGAGATAATCAGTCAGCAGAAACTCTCTGTGAGAGACATCAAAACCGATGCTCGGATCGCCAAGGCAAAGGCCGCGTATCGAAACGGACAATACCCAGAGGTTCGTCAGATCCTTGAAAAGCTCATCAAGTCCTCCGGCAAGGGAGCCTTGGATGCTTACCGGATGCTGTATCTGGCTTCTCTAAAAATGAATGATCTTGCCGCCGCAGAAACCGCCTTCTTGAACATGATCAAGATCGGTTTTAAGAATACCCATAAAATGCCCCTGCTCTTTCTCTTTGAGTCAAACAGCATCGCGTTTTCCCAGAACCGCATTCAGGAGTATGACATTTGGATCAGACAATTAATTACCTACCTGAAAGAGAACGAAAAAAAATGCATGCACATCACCGGCCATACAAGTAAGCAGGGAGAATTTCAATATAACATGGAGCTCTCCAGTGGCCGTGCCGCCTATATCAAAAACCGGCTTGTCCAGGAATCAGCAACCCCAGAACTCGGAGAACGAGTTACGGTTGAAGGAAAAGGAGAAACAGCCACCAAAGACGGCAGTGAACCGGACAGCGACCAAAACGTCATTGATCGACGGGTTGAATTCGAACTGTTTAACTGCTCACGCTGACCCCCTGAGCAAAAAAAAACATCTCTTGAAATTCCGGGCTGAAACTAATACTGAAACAAGGTATAGTATGCAGAAGGAAGAGCGACTGATTCTCCTGCAACGTAAGGACATTGGTTGCGAAACAGCGAGGGCGTACAGCAGGAACGACAAAAATCATGGCAAAAAAAGTGAAGAATGATGCAACAGCCTTTTGACCTCAAAGGTTCATCCTTTACAATCCCCATGCTTTCCCTCCGGGAGAGCAACATGGAGACAATATCAGCCCGACTGGCAAAAAAAGTTAATCAGGCTCCCTCATTTTTTCACAAGGCTCCAGTTGTTCTTAATTTGGGGTATCTCCCTGATCCTGACCAACTTGAGATCATCAAGCTTTTGGATCTGGTGCGAGAGCAAGGATTTATTCCGGTCGGCATAACGAATTGCACAGAGGATCAGCAAAGGCAAGCTGAAACAATGGATCTGGCGGTGCTGACCACGCGTGGGAGCGGAAGATTGCAGGAGGAAAGCTCCCCTGAAGAAAAGGCTGTACAGCCGGAACCGGTTGCACTCCCATCCCCTGCTGCCACTGTCATCACCGACCCCATACGATCCGGTCAACGAGTCGTTGCGGAGCAGGGTGATCTGATCGTGCTGACTTCGGTCAGCTCTGGAGCCGAAGTGACAGCAACCGGGAATATTCACGTCTACGGTGTCCTGCGAGGCCGGGCCTTTGCTGGCAGTGCTGGCGACACCAAAGCTCGGATATTTTGTCAGCAGCTAGAAGCGGAACTTGTCGCTGTGGCCGGGACTTATCTGGTCAATGAAAAATTCCCTGATAGTCTGCGTGCTCAACCCGTACAAATTCGGCTTCAGACAGAAAAAATACGTATCACTCCATTATAAAAACAGCATATTCAAAGAACTACCTGTCATTCAGGAGGACATATAGTTGACCAGAACAATAGTAGTTACCTCCGGTAAAGGAGGTGTAGGTAAAACAACAACCAGTGCGGCCTTTGCGACTGGCTTGGCATTACAAGGCTATAAGACTGCGGTCATAGACTTTGACGTCGGCTTGCGTAACCTAGATTTGATTATGGGTTGCGAACGCAGGGTTGTCTATGATTTTGTCAATGTGATCACCAAAGAGGCCACGCTGAATCAGGCTCTCATCCGGGACAAACGCATAGAAAATCTCTACATCCTACCTGCATCCCAGACCAGAGATAAAGAGGCGCTGACCATGGAAGGGGTTGAAGCTGTCATCAATGAGCTGAAAGAGACCTTTGATTACATCGTCTGTGACTCACCGGCAGGGATTGAACACGGGGCCTTTATGGCCATGTACTTTGCCGACGAGGCGGTCGTGGTCACAAACCCGGAAATCTCCTCTGTACGGGATTCCGACAGAATCCTCGGGCTGCTGGCCAGTAAAACCAAGAGAGTGGTGGAGAACAGAACCCCGGTAAAAGAACATCTGCTCTTGACCAGATATTCTCCGGAACGGGTAAAAAACGGGGAGATGCTCTCTGTGGATGACATTCAAGACATCCTCTCCATTCCTCTCCTGGGCGTCATACCGGAATCACAATCGGTTCTCACAGCATCAAACCAGGGCATTCCTGTTATTATCAATAAAAACAGCAGGGCGGGCCTCGCCTACAGCGACTGTATTGGCCGTTTTCTCGGGGAAGAAATTGAACTCCGATTTATTAATTCCAAGAAAAACGGTATCTTCGGAAAACTTTTCTGGGGGAAATAAATGGGATTATTTGATTATTTCCATGCAAACCGTAACTCAGCTGATGTGGCCAAGGAACGCCTGAGTATCCTCATCGCCCGTGATCATTTCCATAGGAATCAGCCATCCTTTTTACCGGCCTTGCAGAATGAGCTTCTTGAGGTCATAAAGAAATACGTTGATATCGACCAGGATGACGTCACGGTCTCTCTGGATAGAGAAGAGGACTGCGAAATTCTGGAACTGAATATCGCGCTGCCGGAAAAAAGACACTACAAGGAAGCATAGAGTGCTCCCATGTTACGAAAAAACAATATCAAGACGTACAAAGAAGACATAACGTCAACCACACAAAAGGAGATTTTCATGAAAGTAATACAAATTGTCGCTGTACTTCTCTCGCTTTTCCTGCTTTCATCCTGCATGATGGCCAATAAGGGACAAATGGGCGCAGCAGGCGGTGCAGCAGGCGGTGCAATTCTCGGGCAAGCGATCGGAAGCAATACTGAATCAACACTGCTCGGCGCAGCCATTGGCGGAATGCTCGGGTATGTTATCGGTAATGAAATGGATAAATATGATCGCCAGATGCTTAACAACGTCTATGAATCCACGCCGTCAGGCCAGACCGAAAGCTGGGTAAATCCTGATCATGGGAACCAGTATCAGGTCACTCCCCAGCAATCCTATACAGGACCGAATAATCAGCATTGCCGCAAAGCAGAGATTCGTGCTGTTATCGACGGCAGGACAGAAACGACCTATACAACAGCCTGTCGCGACAGGAATGGCCAGTGGCAACTTCAGTAGTAACTTCAGTAGTAACTTCAGTTGTAACTTATTAAGTTACAACCTGAGTAACCAGATTTTTTTGATCTCACAGCCCATTCAGGGCTGTGAGATTTTCTCTCATTTATAGAAAAATGTATCCTGTTACCAAAGGATGAATCAACACCTTTTCAACCTTCCTAACAGTAACAGGATAAAATTTCATCTCTTCTTATTGCCGACTGTGCAGAAAATCCTCTCGTATCAACCGTACCGACACAACAGAAGAAGACATGTCACTGTATTTTTCACAACATTCCTTCTTGTTCTCTTTCTTGCCTCCTGCGCACCTGTACAAACAGCAAAGAAAAAAAAAGTGCTGAGCAAGAAAAAAACCAAAACGATCAGCATCAAGGCTAAGGCTGTCGGGCATAACCTTGAGGTCTCCCTGCGGGGCGACGCTGCGGAAAGCCCCCTCTTCCTGCTTGTGAAAAAAGAAATGGACCGGTATGACCGTGAGCAAACCAACCACGTTTTTGAACGCGGGCTGTCCGGTCGGACTTCATCCTGGACCAATCCGGACAAGGGCAACCGATATCGCATAACCCCCCTACCGGCTCTTCAGACCATCGGCAAGAGTGTGTGTAGAAAGGCGAAAATGGAGGCAATGCTCAACGGCAACGATCAGCTCGAAACAATCAACACTAAAGCATGCCGCGCCAATAATGGCCGATGGCGGATCAGTGAGGAACAATAGGATGCATTCCGGCACATTTCCAGTCAGCACCAAGACGCACAGGCAATTTGTGGACATCACCTCGCAGGCCCAACAAACAGTGACGGAATCTGCCGTTGCAGACGGTATCCTCTACCTGTTTAATCCCCATACAACAGCCGGACTGACCATCAACGAGGGCTGTGACCCGGATGTGCAGCATGACTTACTCGGAGTCTTCCAAACCATTATTCCACGCTCCTACCCGTATCGTCATGCAGAAGGAAATTCACCTTCCCATATGATGGCAACGTTGACCGGCAGCTCCCTGACTGTGATCATTGCTGACGGTAAACTCCAATTAGGTACTTGGCAGAGCATCTTTTTCTGTGAATATGACGGCCCCAGAAGCCGTAAGGTGAATTGGAGAATCATAGCCGGATGACAACGGAAGAAAAAAAAATACCCTTTGAACAGATATGTTTCGGCCTCAATCGGGAACTGGATGAACAATCACTTGCTCTTTTTCTCCGCTTGTTCAGTAAGGATGAGCTACTGGCCACCTTAATTCCCCGCCTGAAAGAAGATGAAATTATGGGCTTGGTCCAAAAAATGACCGAACTGCTCCATAAGCATTTAGCCGAAAAGGAATACCACGAAATTTTTCTCGGTGATGAGAAGCATTCGCATTGAGATCTTGACAAAAAGAGACAGGAAGGACAAAATAGTTCTTCATCGTATGAACACCCCGCCCCAAGGCGGCAGTATATAGAAATTTAAAGAAAATTAGAGGGTACGCCGCAAGCAGCGGAGTATCAAAGCCGGAAGCTCCGCAAAAAAGGAAGGGCCTATGAAAAACAATACATTACTTAAACCACTCATTAATTCCGTGATCGTGCTCGCACTGTTCAGCATGCTGATGTACTTGATCACTGGCAGTCCCGAAGCAACGATATGGAGTTCCTTCGGGATGATCGTTATGGGGGTACTCCGAACGCTCCAATGGATTATTGCCATGCTGCTTGCCCTCCTTGTCTGTCTGGCCTTTCTCTTTGCTATCTTTTTTGGAGCAGTGGCCCTGTTTGACCGGGAGATCTCCAGCAAAATGTACGGTAATCTCAAAACACTCCTGTTGAGTGGGCTTGCCTCATTCACCGGGCAATGCTGCTGCACTTCCGCACAGTCGTCCCAGGAAGAGGCGATAACAAAGCCTACAACAAAGCCTACAACAGAGACGGTGGCAGAGGCCTTTGCGCTGAAACAGGAATGTGAAACGATGAACACCGAAATCAACAACATTCGGGAGCATATCCAAACCACCGATCAAGCCTTGATCGATAAAGTCGATCAGGTCACCGCACGCATTGACAGCTTAGAAGCAATGACCACTGACATAGCCAGTAAAAAGCAACTGGACGATATGAGTCATGAAGTGCAGGATGCAGTAGGTTCACTTGCCGGGATTGAGAGCGCAGTCTCTGCCATGAAAAGCTCTGTCAAGCAAACCGAGAGCAAGCAGCAAGAAATCTCTTCGGACAAAATTCTCGGTGATCTTCCGCAACGAGTTCAGACCCTGGAAGAACAGCTGAGTGCGGTGGAAATGCCTGAACCTGTTGATATCAGCCCGCTGCAAAATGATATCAACGCCCTACAGTCCGAGCTTACCCAGCTCAAAGAAAAGGCGGACAAGGCCCTCTTGGCTGCAACAGAAAACGTTGCTGCCCCGGCGACTCAAGCTGTTCAGGCTATCCAGGAAGAAGCTCCGGAAAGCACGCCCGAGCCAGCTTCAACTCCTCAGTCAACACCTCAGCCAGTGCCGACTCCTGCTGCTTGTGAGGAAGAAGAGGAAGAACACCGTATCTTCAGTTATTTTGACGAGTCAGCTGATAAGGAAAAACTGGCTAAACTGGTAGCATCGACCCTAGATAAGGACATGAGCTATAAGCATGTTCTGAACTTCCTTGTCAAAGAATTCGGTCCGGTTAAGGGCAAGATCATCAGCTCCCATCCTTCGCTGAGCAAGGATTATATCCGTCAATGCCGTAAAACCCGCTAAGGAATTCTTCAAAAAACAAGGCCTCTTTTTAGGGCGCAGGATCGTAGGGTCAGATCCCCGAGCCTGACCTGGGCCGTCACCCGTCGGGCAAACACAGGGGTTTAGCCCCTACAATATGCCATGTTCCGGCTCCCCGCCCCCTCTTCTCTCTAAGGGCGGGGAGCTTTCCAAAATTTCTCCCCAACCGCCCTCCTCGTTCGGGTACCGCAGCCGTAGCCCTCTTTTTCTGCGCACGCCGGACATTTCGGGCGATTTCCCGCAAAGACAATGAAAAATAAATATATCCTGCTCGCAATCCCGGCTCTTCTCCTGCTTATCTGGCTGGGCTGGTATTTTTCTGATAAACAGGTCATTAAACGTCAGCTCAACGAACTCAGCTGGAATCTCAATAAGGAGAAAGAAGAGGCCACACTCGAAACAGCGCTGAAGCTGCGTGAGATCAAATTCATGCTGGCCTCTGATGTTCGAGGAATTGTTTCCGATCGTAATTACAGCGAAATAATACCCCGCGACATGCTGATCCACTACCTGATGTACTATCGCGACAGGTATGAGACGCTGACTGTCAGCTTTGAGGATCTCCTGATTGAGCTACCGGCAAAGGGCGAGGCCACAGCCTCAGCAAACGTGCTTGTGCACAGGGAAAACCAGCAGAATAATTTGGAGGACCTCAGTGAGCCGGTAGAATTTTTCCTCAAAAAGGATAAGGAACAAAAAGGGGGAAGAGACTGGCGGTTGATTGAGGCAAGGGTTTCGGCAGCCTTAGTTGAATAAAAGCTGAGTGGGCCGGGGCAGCTGCCTCAGGAACCCTAGCCTGAGCCCATGCACAATGAAAAGAATCAGGGCAGCATGAACCTATGAACATCCTTTCGTTTTTCCCGGCCCAACATACCTCTAGTAATGTGCTTATTCGCCTCCGTCAGGAGGGGCCACAAACGCTCAGCTTAGTTGATCTTAACTTGATTGAGCAGTCTTTACAGCATAACGAAGCAGCTTTTCTGCAACGGATTCTATCCGCAGCGGAGCAGACCTACTTTCAACGTTTCAAGTATATGAAGCGGAAAAAAGAGTGGCTGGGTGGACG
>JBATKL010000342.1:0-15274 GCA_049669385.1 Candidatus Electrothrix sp.
TTGCCGAGCTTCCGCCCGGTGATGTCCTGATTCGAGTTTGTTTTTCATCCCTGAATTATAAGGACGCCCTGTCTGCCAGTGGTAATCGAGGGGTAACAAAGGCCTATCCGCATACACCGGGTATTGATGCCGCAGGGGTGGTGGCTGCCTCGGCAACAGACCAGTTTCGCGAGGGGGATGAGGTCATCTGTATGGGCTATGATCTCGGTATGAATACCCCAGGCGGATTTGCCGAATATATTTCTGTTCCCCATGACTGGGTGTTGTCCAAACCCGCTGGGCTGTCTTTGTACGAGGCCATGCAAATCGGCACAGCCGGTTTTACCGCAGCCCAGTGCGTGGAACGTTTAATTTTCTTGGGCGTACGGCAGGATCAGGGACCTGTGTTGGTGACCGGTGCCACCGGAGGTGTCGGATCCACAGCTGTTGCTCTGCTGACTAAGCTTGGTTTTCAGGTTACAGCCGTAACCGGTAAGGAAAGTGAACATGCTTTTTTAAAGGAATTGGGGGCAGTGAACGTTCTCACGAGAAAACAGGCTACTGGCCGTGCCGGCGCAGCTCTGTTGAGAGAACGATGGGCCGGTGTGGTTGATACGGTCGGTGGTGAGCTCTTGGCCGGTGCTGTGAAAGCAACCCGATATGGAGGTGCAGTGGCCTGTTGCGGCAATGCAGCCTCGGGTGACCTTCCGCTGACAGTGTATCCTTTTATTCTGCGTGGGATCTGTTTGGTCGGGGTTGACTCTGCCAGCTGTCCTATGGTCCGCCGGGAAGAGATCTGGCAGAATCTTGCCGACGGTTGGCGTCTGAGCATGCTGGACGGATTGACCACCCGTATTTCTCTTGAACAGCTCGATCAATATATTGAGGCCATGCTTGCCGGTAAAACCACAGGTCGAATTGTCGTTGACCTCGGAGGAACAGCAGAATGACCTTGGAGCAGGCACAGGAAGTGCTGACACTGGAGGCTGAGGGGATTACCGCTGTCCGAGATGCATTGGGCGAGGAGTTTGTTCAGGCTGTGGATTTGATTATGGCCTGCCCGAGTCGACTGGTGATCAGCGGGATCGGTAAATCCGGGCTGGTGGGGCAGAAGATTTCCGCCACCCTCAACTCAACCGGCACACCGTCGTTTTTTCTCCACCCGGTGGAGGCCATGCATGGGGACCTGGGCATGGTCAGTTCCACGGATATTGTTTTGGCAATCTCGTATTCCGGTGAAACATCTGAGCTGAATTTATTACTGGAAAGCCTGAAAAATCGTGCGGTGCAGATCATCGCGATGACAGGTAATCTCAACTCTACCCTTGCCAACGCAGCAGCAGTCACCCTGAATGTTGCTGTGCCTCGGGAGGCTTGCCCGCTTGGCTTGGCCCCGACCACCTCCACGACGGCGACCCTTGCCTTGGGGGATGCCTTAGCAGTGGCTCTCCTTCGGCGTAAACGGTTTCGGGAGGAAGATTTTCGTAGGAATCATCCTGGCGGGAGCTTGGGCGAGCGGTTAAAAGTTGCTGTACGGGAGGTTATGCTGACCGGTGATAAGGTTCCTCAGGTCAGCAAGGAAGAGACTTTCGAACAGGCTGTGGCTGAGCTGAATAGGAAGAATATAGGGGCGGTGCTGGTGGTCGAGGGTTCCAATAAACTCTGCGGGATTATTACCGATGGTGATCTCAGGCGTCATTTGCTTGAGGAAAGATGGTTGGACGGAGGATCTGGTGGATCTGGCGGGTTTGATCGATCCGGTGAGAATAGGAAGCAGATAACCGAGATCATGACTCCGCATCCCATTACCATTTCCGGCAAGCTTATGGCTGCTGACGCTCTCAGTCTCATGCAGAGCAAGGATATTACTGTGCTGGCAGTGGTTGGCAAAGATAATGAAGTGGAGGGCATTCTCCATCTTCATGACCTGTTGGGTAAGGGCGAGTTTCGTTTTCTGATCTGATCGCCCTCCTGTTTATTGCCGAAACAGGTAGGGTCACGGCGCGCCGTGACCTTACGGCACCCTGCATAAGGTATTTCTTTGTTGAATTCTAACCAAAAAAAACAAGAAACGAGTAAAAAAATGTGTCAGTTAAATGTGGTGATGGAGCGAGAAGGAAAGCAGGAGACCCTGATGGAAGCTGTCACGGGCCTGGAAGTTACTGAGCAGGGGATTGTCCTCCGGACCTATTTTGAAGAGCCGATGACAGTTGGCAATGCCTCTATTAAGAGCATCGACTTTATCGGAGGTTCCGTGGTACTGGCCTCAGATGCCTCTGGTAAAAGTTGAGAAATAAGAAGAGAGATAAGGAAAAAGTAAAAAAATAATTTGAAAAGAATCTGAGGAGTCTGCAATGAATGATCTTGATAAATTACGAGTAATGCTGCCACACTGGATTGGTCATAATCAGGGGCATGGAGGAGAATTTGCCCAATGGGCGGAGAAGTTGACAGGTGATTCTCCTGAGGTGGCCCAGTTGCTTCGTGATGCTGTCCAGTCCCTGCAAGAGGCACAGAGCCGCCTTGAAGAGGCCCTGGGTAAGGCGGGTGGACCTCTTGAGGCACCGGGCAGTCAGAGCAAGCATGAGCATAAGTATGGGCATAATCATGACCATAATCATGACCATAGCCATTGTCACAGTCATGATCACGGCGAGAGTCATGATTCTGATGATGGTCACCATCATCATTCATAACTTCCCGAGGTAAGGACTCCACTTGCCTGTTTCTAGGTCGTACTGGTAGGTCAGTTCCAGGGTGAGCCGGATTCCTTTCCTTTCCGTGCATTGGATGGTGTACAGCAATTGGCCATTTTCGACCTTTATAAAATAGATCCTTGGGTTGCTCAGCGGGGCATTGCGGGAAGAGGGGAATTCCTTTTTGAATATTCTCTCATAGTTTTCTTTCCACCATTCTTGATTGCTGCTTTTTGCCGCCTCAAGGCTTTGTTCTTTAATTCTGGAGCGGATGTACTCATCCAATTTATTGAGATTGTTATCCTGAGTTATTCGAGAGGTGCGAATGATACCTAAGGTCTGTCTATAATGGCCTAAGGAGCTCCGTAAGTCGTTATGATTTTCCGCCTCGACTGCTTTTCTCAATTCAAGGCTGACGTTCAGCATAACAACGGTTTGTCCCACCTTAAGCACCGCATCATTATATATCGCGTCGAGAGCCGAGCGTTCCTCTTTCAGTAGACGCAGAGCACTCTGGTATTCGCTGATTGCGACCTCAAATTCTCCCCTTTTATAGGCTTGACGTGCCAGCTCAAGCTCTCGGTAGAGACGTGCATAGGCCTGGAGGGTTCGCAGTTCCTCCTGCCGTTCCGGCGAGTTGATTGCGGGGTATTTTTTGAGCAGTCTTTCGGTATCCTGCAATTTTTGAGCACATTCCCCCCACTGGTCAGTAGTAAGATCCTTGTCTGGCGGGTCAGAGGGGGCCCCTTCTTTATCTTTAAGTTTTTTGAAAAGTTCAAGAGTCTGAAAGTACGTCTCTTCAGCTTTTCTACGTTCCCTCAGCCGTTCTTCCTGTCCGGCTTGTGCTTGGAGTTCAGTAATTTTTTCCTGAATTACCTGAATCCGTTTATCCAGTTCCTGGTTCGTTATGTTGGAGTGCGGTTCCAAAACCCCGGGTTTTGCCATCTCGGCGAGAGAAAGTGCCTCCTGATACAACGTTAGAGTATCATTATATTTTTCCTTTCGGGCCGCATCGGCAGCTTTATCAATTTTTTTATCAACAGGTTCGAGGAGCTTAATGGCCGGTGCCGGGAGAGGGCTTCCTTTGTATTCCACATCACCGGTTTCTCCTTTTTCGAAATCAGGAGAGTTAAGATAGTTGTGAATCTCTGCTTCCAAAACATCTTTTCCTATACCTGGAACATAAACAGACTTCAGGCTGACCAGAATCTTTTCTATCTGGATCCGTTTTTGTTTGAACTGGGCAGGGGTCGTGGAGCGTTGGTATTTAATCTCAATCCAGTTGCGTTCCACCTCTGTTACTTTAGCCATGTCTTTGGTGTACAGAAGAGTGCAGCCGCCGACTGCTGCCAACAGAACGAGCCCAGTCAAGATCGGTTTGACGGGAATCTCAATGAGAGGCCTGCCTGACTTTCGTTCTCTCGGGGCTTTTTCTTTTATTTTTTCAGGTTTTTTTTCTACTGCTTTTTTCTTTTTCGCAGTCTTCTTACCCTTTATTGGCGGTGGGGCCTGCTCATCCGCTGTTGAGTCTGGCAGGGCAAAGGTGTCCAGCATAGCTTGGGATTGCTGCAAGCGTTGCCCTATGTCGGACAAGGCTGGTGTGTCTACGGCAATTTCTCGTACTTTTTCGAAAATTTTATAGGCGTCAGTGAATTGATCGTCGTTTTCAAGCTCTTCCAACTTCTGGAGCAGTTTATCTCTCTTGGCAAGAGTTGAAGAAACGATTTTTTCTAAACGTTGTGCTTCTGGAGAAGATGAAGAGAGTGCTGTAAGGGCTCTGTTAGCGCTGACAACCTCATTTCTGTCGATATGTTGCTGGATTTCTTTTAATTGCTCTTCAATGTTTTCTTGCGGTGTATCGAGTTCCAGGCTCAGTCCAAGGTTATCGTTTTCTTCCGCGTTATTCTCTTCTAAAGAGAGAGCGCCAACCTCAAAATCTGCCTCACCTGAATCACCTTCCTGAACTTCATCCAGCGGGAATTCGCTCGAATGTTCGCTATACCAGTCCGCTGCTTCCTGATTAAACGGTTCTTCCAGGTTATAGCTTTTTGCGCAGATCATGTCTCCGATATGGATTACGAGTTCGGCCAGTGAAGGATTCTGTTGCCAATACGAGGCAATACGAACCGCATCCGGATCAATATCTGGATGAAAAACAGGGGTCAGCGGTTTGATTGTAGGAGGGAAGTGGGGGTATCCAAACGGGAGGTTGATACGTAACCGGTGGCTGGCGTTTTGTCCTATATTGCCATTTTCCTGGCGTGTTAGGCCGGTGAGTCGGTATTCTACCTCGTAGGTGGCAGGTGGATCTCCTTCCGTTTGCGCCACATGTATTTGCGGGTATCGGGCTAGAAGTTCATTGACTTCCTTGAAATCCCGCGCAAGTTGATCTGTTTCTGAGGCCATGTGTGCTGAAGAGTGTGAGGTTGAAGTCAAGCTTACTGTATGCGAAACAGTACAAATTATCTCAGCGGCAGAGAGGCTGGAATTATTTCTCGCTGTGCTGCTCCCGAGATGAATCGATTGAGGTAGTGAGAAAAAAGTATAATATTTTATGTAAAATTATGCAAAAAGTGTGCCAGTATATATTCTCCCATCTTCGGTACGGAGAATATAAAGTGTAAAAAACTATACTGTATTTCATTTATTGAAACAAGTCGAATCCTTCTCCTTAATATTGAAAGAGTGTTCGGGGGTGCCGTGCTTTTTTGTTACGGAGGGATGTTAATATAAAAAATATTGGCGAAAACTACAGGAGTTCAGCAGAAGTGACAAAAAAAGATATCATAAAGCATAATAGGTCAGCGGGTGTCGTAAAATGTCAGGAGAGGGCGGAGGTCTATCGCGAAAAAAGGAGGAAGCAGAGCAAGATGCTTGTCTGGAGGTATGTTTCCGTGTACAATCTTCTCTTTTTGAAGAGCGCAAGGTTACGCACAAGACTCCTTTATCCGGTGAGAGCTTCTGAAGAAATATGGCGAAACGTATTGAGATTAATCCTGATAATCCCCAGCCCCGCCTTATTAGTACCGTGCTTGACACGTTGCGAAAAGGAGGTGTTATCTGTTATCCCACTGATACCATGTATGGAATAGGTTGCGATATCTTTAACCAAAAGGCAGTCAAGCGGATTCATCAGGTTAAAAATCGTCCCAAGTATAAACCTTTCTCCTTCATGTGCTCATCATTGAAGGATATCAGTGAATATGCCCATGTGGGGAATGCTGCTTATCGGCTCATGCGTAAGCACCTGCCTGGTCCCTATACCTTAGTCCTGCCCGGCTCTAAGTTGGTGCCGAAAATCATGCTGACCAAGCAGAAAACGGTTGGTATCCGGGTGCCAGAATCGCCTATCTGTCTTGCCGTGATTGAGGCGTTCGGGAATCCGTTGCTCAATACCAGCGCAATACGGAATGATCACGCGGAGCCCGTCATTGATGCTTTTGACGTTGAAAAGCTCTTTGGGTACGATGTGGATTTGATTATTGATGGTGGTGAGGTCTATCCCAATCCGTCAACCGTCATCTCTCTGATTTCCGAACAGCCAGAAATTCTTCGTGAAGGCAAGGGAGATATTGCCCCCTTTCTGTAAAAAAAAGCGGTGATTCCATTTAAAGGTCCGCGCCTATGGTCAGGTGAATGCGCAGGGGGTAATCAGCATCCGAAAGAGCGCAGGCCACATCTAAGCGGACCTGTCCGAAGGGAAGATTCATTCGGACTCCGAGGCCAGCACCTACCTGAAAGTCAAGATCAATATCATCGTAGGCGTTACCCATATCATAGAAGGCTGCTGCGCTCCAAGTATCTGTGATGTTTCGTTCAACTTCAATGCTGGCCTCCGTCAGATATTGACCTCCAATGACTTTTCCTGAAGAATCCTCTGGGCCTAATTCCTTATAGCCATAGCCGCGTATTGAATGATCGCCGCCTGCATAAAAACGAAGTGAGGGCGGCAGTTCGTTAATGGAATCCATCATTATTGCGCCGACTGATAATCTGCCAAGAAGACGCCAGTTTGTCCAGGGCGTCAGGATGACCTTGCCGTTGGCTTGTGCTTGCAAAAAGCTTGTGCTGGAGAGAAACGCCGTACTGCCCCCCTTAAGGCTGGCGCTCAGGCGTATGCCGTGTTCTGTTTTGACGCGATCCTTAGCCAGAATAAGGGTAGCATAACCTCTGGGGATAAGAAGGTTTGCCGAACCACTGGTGGCACCAACCGTATAATTTTCATGCAGATACTCCAGGCCGACGCCGTACTGGTGTTTCGGAGCATTATGATTGATTGATCCACTGATCGAAAGCTGTTTAATCCAGGTGTCATCCCAGGTTTCATCAAAAAAAAGCGTGCCAAAGTTGACAGAGTCGTAGCGGAGATCAAAAACCGGAATTTCGTAATCTGCATTGGCTCGGCTGCCGTTTTCCGCCAATTGAATGTTAAATTCAGGTTTATGGCCGTGTCGATTGAAGATACGATTTTTCCAACCGATGTTACCCCGGGCGCCGGTATCAGTGCCGTAGCCAACCCCGAGGCTATAGCGATTTTTTTTGCCCGGCTTCAGTCCGACCTCAACCGGAATCACCTGTTCCTCATTGTCAGCCCCTGGATATTGGGGATCCACAAAGACCTGGCTGAAATATCCGGTAGCATAGAGATCTGTCTGGAGTTGATTCAGGGCGTTGAGGGAGTAGACATCACCTGTGTTGTAGGGGAGGTAGCGATTAAGCATCTCAGGCATGATGATGTCCTGATCACTGGTGGTTTCTCCGAAAAAAAAGAGGGGGCCTGTGTCAAGATTGAGCTGTATCTCGGCCCGATGCTCCTTGTGACGGACTAAGACTTTGCTTGTGGTGAAGCCTGCTTTGATATAGCCGTTGTGCAGGGCAGTCGTCAGGATGTTTTTTTTTCCTTTTTCGTACAGCGTGTCCTTGAGGCGCGCATCCTTTTTGAGGGGGAAGTTTTTTTTCAGGTTCTGAAAAATATCTTCATCTTTCCCTGGTCCTGTTACCTTTATATGTACCTGCTCGACAAGGACAGGTTCACCAGGAATAACCTCATAAACAGCATGCCAGCCGCTGTCGTCCTTTGTCAAGGATCCACCATCTTTCACCTCGACAGAATAATACCCTAACGGGGCAAGGGCCTTGGCAATTTGTTCAGGAGCAGTCTTGTGCAGCCTGCGAATATGTCGTAAGGTCAGATGCGAGTTTTCTTGTTGAAGAGCTATCTTTATGCTGGCCATGATGTTTTTATGTCCTTCCTCTTCAACGCCGTGAACAATTACCGTTAAGGGGATTGCTTGTACGAGAGCAGGCAGGAGCACCAGGAGCAGGGCCAAGGAAACCTGGATAGAGGTTCCGCTACGATATCTGACAGAAAGATATTTTTTCTTCGGAATTGAAAAAAATACTTTGAAAAACATAAGGGTTATTAGAGGTGAGGGCGTATAAGAGTATGGGTATTGAGGCGGCGCTTAATATCTCTATGAAATAACAACGTAAACATAGCATTACCTTTTTTTTTTGGCAAGGCATAAAACTTTATGTTTATTGAGTTTACGGTAGGTAATATGATGAGCTTTAACAGTACGTTTTTTGGTCGTAACTCGCGATACAGTCTCGGGCCTGGCGTTTATTTGCCAGGGTGTTTTCTGGAGGGGTACCCTGCATCCAGCATGAGAAGGACAGTATAAACATTTTGCAAAATATTTATGACAGTGTTTCAATAGGAGAAAAATGATCAGAGGATGAGCCACGTTGTGTCTCCTTGGGAGGCGGGTGTTTAGTGGTTAAAAGTACTTCAGAGTACTTCAGAGTACTTCAAAAGTAATTCAAGAATAAGGCCGAACAAGCTCCATCAGAGCACCATCAATCAAAGCTCCATTTTTCTTAATAACGCAGTGCCAACAATATAGGATACCTTGTGAAACAGAGTATAATTGTCTTTATTGTATTTTCTCTGCTGGCTCTAACTGGGCAGGCAGGGCAGGGCAAAGAAACGGCGAAATCAAAGCACTACGATCTGACCCAGGTTGAGCTGCTTGATGTAGAAACCGCGCAACAGATAGCTTTGCAGGATAATCCCGGCATCGGGGCTGCCCAGGCTCGCCTGGAACAGGCAAAAGCCGCTCTGCAACAGACTGTAGCTGCGGACAAACCCAGTGTGGATGCCAGTGCTTCAACCGGCCTTGCCCGATACCCTGATACGACGTATGACTCGATCAGTCTAGCGGACGCATCTGCTGACCAGAATCATGGGGTCGGTTCTTTAGCCTTGCAGGCATCATGGCTCCTCTTTGACGGCTATGCCCGTAAATTCCAGCAGGAACAGGCGCGATACGGGGTGCAATCCTCAGTTGCAAGCAGAAAGAATACGCAGCGCATATTGGCCTCTGCTGTTGCTGATGCCTTTTTTAATGGTCAGCTGGCCCTGGCTGCCATTGAAATCGCAGCGGCGAATAAGGAATTTTATGAAAGGCAATTGCAGGATGCCGAGAGCCGTCTTGAGGTGGGCAGCGGCTCGCTCAGCGATGTACTGAATATGAAGGTCCAGCTCAATTCGGCCAAAAACAGTTTGTTGACGAGTACACGGGATTATGAGTTTGCTCGCTATGCCTTGGCTGCCCTCTTGGGGCTTGCCGATTCTGTCCTGCCGGAAACAGTGAAACTGGCTGAGCTGGATAAGGATTGTGATATCTCTGCCGATAATACCCAGACTGATGAGGACACGTTCATTGCAGAGGCCTTGCAGGCACGTCCTGATCTTACGGCTTTGGATATGCAGATTAAGGGAGCAGAGTCCGCTATTGAGCAGGCCAAGGCTGGTGACTGGCCGACAGTGCAGCTTGTCGGGAAGATAGACGGCAATACTCAGGACGGACTGGTTCCTGCAGGTGAGGATTTCGGAGCCTCACTCGGGGTAAGCGCCAGCTGGAATCTCTATTCCGGCGGGACTGTGGATGCGGCTGTTCGTAAGGCCCGTCAGGCGAAAAGAGAGGCAACGTATGCCTATGCTGAATTGCGTAACCGTATTGCTGCTGAGGTTCAGCAGGATATCACCCGGTTGACTGCGGCTCGAGAACAAGTTCGTTTGCAGCGAGAGACGGTTGAGCTGGTGGAAGAAAATCGTAAGCTGGCAAAAAGTGAATATGAGGCAGGTTCAGCCTCGTTGGTCCGCCTGAATGAGGCCCAACGGGATCTGACAGCCACCTATGGCGTGCTGGTGCAGGCCCTGGTTTCTTACCATCAGGCCCGGCATCAGTTACTGGCCGCTGTTGGTCGTAATTTGGAGCCTTTTTTTCTTTTTGACAAATCCCGAGCAGCGGAGTAAGAGGCTCGTTCTCTTCTTCTTTTTTTGTTTTTCAACCGGAAGGCGTGACAGCGCCTTTTGTAACCTGTAATTATTTTACTTGAGAATCTGCTTGATGAATCTTCTTAATCTTATCGGCAATACTCCTATTGTCTCTTTACAGAGAATGTGTCCTGCGGGAACCGGAGAAATCCATGCTAAACTGGAGTGCATGAATCCGGGAGGTTCGGTCAAAGACAGACCCGCTTTGAACATGATTGAGGCTGGTGAGAAGAGTGGAGAATTAACTCCAGACAAGATCGTTCTTGAGGCCACCAGCGGTAACACCGGCATCGGTTTGGCCATGGTTTGCGCTGCCAAAGGATACCGTTGTCAGCTCATTATGCCGGAGTCTGCCAGTATAGAACGGCGGCAGATTATGCGGGCCTACGGGGCCGAGATTATCCTCACCCCGGCTGTCCGTTCGACAGACGGTGCGATTGAGAAGGCCTATGCCATTGCCCGTGAATATCCAGAGCGTTATTTCCTTACGGATCAGTTTAATAATCCCGCCAACTGGCAGGCCCATTATCAGAGCACCGGTCCAGAGATTTGGGAGCAGACAAAAGGCCGGGTCACGGATGTTATCACCACATTAGGAACCTCGGGCACAGCCATGGGGCTTTCGGTCTGGTTCAGGGAACACCATCCGTCGGTACGAGTCATTGCGGTGGAGCCGTATTACGGACATAAGATTCAGGGCTTGAAGAATATGAAGGAGTCTTATAAACCCGAGATATTTGACAAGGCCCTGCCTCACCATATTGTTAATGTCAGGGATGAGGAGGCCTTTCGTACGGTCCGCCTGTTGGCCCGGGAAGAGGGTATCTTTGTCGGAATGAGTTCCGGGGCTGCTATGGTGGCGGCTATGGAGCAGGCAAAGAAGCAAAAGGACAGCTATGTGGTGGCCATCTTCCCAGATGGCGGAGAGCGCTATTTAAGTACACCGCTTTTTATTCGGAAGGAAAAGCTGGGAAATAAAGAACCGCAGCTCTGTCTGTACAATACTATTACGCGTAAAAAAGAGGCCTTTAAGCCAATTAATGACGGAAAAGTAAGCTTCTATGCCTGTGGGCCAACAGCCTTTGAGCCGCCCAACCTCTCCCATTGTCGCCGCTTGGTGGTGGCTGACCTGATGATCCGCTATCTTCAGTTTAGGGGCTTTGAGGTGGAATCCTTTATGAATTTCACCGACCTTGACGATAATACTATTATTGGGGCAGATAAGGCCGGTGAACCGCTGGCTGAATTTACAGAGAGGCATATCTCCCTGTTCCGTGAGGCGATTAATTTTCTCGGCATAAACGATTTTTCTGGTTATCCCAGGGCCTCAGAGTATGTCGGCGATATGATTGAAATCGCCCATGAGCTGATTCATAAGGGCTATGCCTATGAAAAACACGGCTCTATCTATTTTGATATTTCAAAGTTCAATAAATATGGACAGCTTTCCGGGGTTGATTTAAGCATGATCCAGGTCGGCCATACTGTTGATCTGGATAATTATGAAAAGGGCAATCCACGGGATTTTACCCTGTTGAAGCGTTCCACCTTGGGCGAACTGAAAAAGGGGATTTTTTACGAGACAGACTGGGGCAATATCCGTCCGGGCTGGCATATCGAATGTACGGCCATGTCCACCCGCCACTTGGGCGAGACTATTGATATCCATACTGGTGGGCAGGAACTGCTCTTTCCTCATCATGAAAATGAAATCGCTATAGCGGAGGCGCTGACCGGTAAACCTCTGGCGAATTACTGGCTCCATTCAGGACTGCTACTGAAAGACGGTAAGAAAATGTCTTCAGAAGCGGGCAATGCGGTTACGCTCCAAGAGGTGATGGATAAAGGATATGGCGGTCGAGAAATTCGTTTTATGCTGCTTGGGGTCCATTACCGTAAGTCCATGCATTTCACCTATAAAAAACTTAATGCCATCCGCAAGGCCTTAAAGAGGATTGATGAGTTCACCCGAAAGTTGGGTTGTATGCATCCAGGGCTTCCTCATCCGGTTATCGGCTCTTTAGTCGGTGAATTAGAGGATCAGTTTGTGACCGCATTAGATGATGACCTGAATATCTCCGGGGCTATCGGTGCCCTGTTTGAGTTTATTAAAAAGGTGAATCCGATCCTCTATGCAGGTAGCGTAGATCTGGAGCAGAAAAATGAAATTTTTTCTCTTCTCCGGAAAATGAATCGGGTCTTCGGCTTCCTCCGTTTGGAACAATGTGTCTTGGCCCCTGACATAAATCGTCTGATTGAGCAGCGCGAAGAGGCCCGGCGGCGTCGGGATTGGGAAACAGCGGATAAGGCCCGAACAGAACTCCTGCAAAAAGGGATCATTGTTCATGATACGGCAAACGGCCCGGTGTGGGAGCAGGACGAGGCATGTAAGGTTTGTGAAAATGCGGGTGGGAAGTCTAACGGCTCTCTGTTGAGGACCTCGTCCACGTAGATTGTACAGTTGAAGATGCTCGTTCAATCGACAGATTACTTGAGTGTCGACCGCCTCATGGTGGGGTGGTTTTTTATAATAAAGTACAAAAGGAGTTGTCCCATGAAACAGTACATCGCTTTGTTCCTCGGTTGCTGCGCAATTCTTGTCTTGAGCGGGTGCAGCAAGATTATCCCGCCGACCCATCCTGATGAAGTTACCTGCGGAGGCTTACTCAACACATCATGCTCGGATGATCAATACTGTGTTTACTCGGAAGGGGCGAACTGCGGCAGAGGGGATATGACCGGTGTCTGCAAGCCAAAGCCGGAAATCTGCACAGAGCAATACGATCCTGTCTGCGGCTGCGACGGTACGACCTACGGTAATGCCTGCAAGGCTGCCGCTGCTGGCGTCTCTGTTCAATCTCAGGGAGCATGCGGCGGAGAGCAGCAGACTTGCGGCGGAATTGCTGGCATCATGTGCCCGAAAGGGATGCTGTGTTATGATGTTCCCAATGATGGCTGTGATCCGTCCAAAGGTGGTGCGGACTGCATGGGGATTTGCAGGTAATCCCGGCAGGCCTTGAATATCTCCTCTCAGGCTTGGTCTGAGGGGAGATGAAACTTCTCTTTGTCCCGCCGATTCCTACTTTTTTTCGCCCTTTAAGATATCATCGAAAAACGCATTAAAGTTTCCTCCGATACCAATAATATTAGGCTTCAATTCAAGATACTTATTTGCCGACTTCAATATTGACTTCAGCCTCCCTTCCTTTTTGTCAGTTTGAGCCAATGAGCGTATCTTTTCCTCTTCGCTCATGTTGTCCAAGTGTATTCCAATTAACAACTCCGATACGCGGTATGCCTTGTCACTGCCTTCCGGGACAAAGCGTTCCACATTTTGTTCCAGATTGTTGAGCAGGCTTTGGTAATCTACGCTGATGGATGGCTGATCCGGTAAGGGTACCCGTTCGCTGACGTTCAATCCTTCAAAACTGGCATTGATTTCTCGCAGGCAGAGCCAGATTAGGGCAAGGTAGACTTTCCGTTCCTTGCCCGTGACCGCAATGTGAATACACCGAGCCTCGCTGTCCGCCCGAACGACTGCTTCAGCATCAAGCTGAGGGTGCCGAAGCACCACCCCACTGCGCCAGCGTAGTCGGTCCTTGATTTCCTGATGCCGCTTGACGATGAAGCGAGGCATGACCGAAGGCGGCAGGAAGTCTTTATATTCCAAGAGGAAGCAAAGCGCATCGTGGTCATCAAAGGTAAAGGAGGGTTCTGAGACTTCCAGCAGATCTGGGATAAGTACCTGTCCGTTTTCCAGCTCATAGCAGAGCTCGAACTTCCGCATCAGTTCAATGAAATAGCCGTGATCCTGCCAGCGGTAATGATAGGTGTCGCCTTCCTGAAAACGGAGGATCTGCCGCAGATCATCCTTTCTGAACAGGCCGTTGCGCTCAGCAATGGAGGGCGCATTGATAATCTTATACACGGCCTCGGTTACCCATTTGGGATCAAGGACATGATTATCCGCCAGGTCAAACTCGGTAAAGTGAATGACAATGCCCAGATCGTGGAGGAAATCCACCAGGACTTTCTGGCTGATTTCGCCCGTTACTCCGGCTTCCCGGCACACGGCCTCGCAGTCCTCATAGCTGATGCAGGGATCGTTCAGCTTCTCCAGCCGTTTCTTTGCCCGGAACCAACTTGCAGGCCATTCATTACGAGTGAGCGGCACCTTGCCTAACTCCTCGCGTAGGGCTTGGCGAAAATTCCGGATACCGTTGTTGGTGCGACAGGATGTGCGGAAGAAATCCACGATGAAGGGGTATTTCTTTTTGAGAAAAGGCCGATTGAGATCAAAGCCGGGATTGGTGTCGTACTTGTTGAGCACCACCAGTACTGGCGAACCGCCACCAAAGGATTCGATATAGCGCAGCCAGTACTCGGGCCGCTCGTCCCGCCTGCCGTCCAGGACATAGAGACTACGCCGGGAGAGGAAAAACTGGTGGGTGGCGTGCATGATCTCTTGTCCGCCGAAGTCCCCGAGGTTGCAGCGCAGTGCTTGGTCGCCGGTTTCCAGCTGCCAGGGCTTGATGCGGATTCCGTGGGTGGTTTCCTCATTTTTGTTGAAGTTTTCACCGCGTAGGCAGCGGGTGAGCGAGGTCTTGCCGGATGCGCCTTCACCCACGAGAATGACCTTGACCTCTGCGACTGTGCGGGTGCCTTCTTCGGCTGAGGTGAAGTATTCGCGGATGGCAGCCATGCCTTGCATGGCTAGTTCGTAAGGTGGGGAGGTTAGGGGGTTATTGTGAAGAACAATAAGTTTTAATTTAGTTAGCTGTGCAATCTCAGGAGGTAGAGAGGCAAGCTGGTTATTAGAAAGGCCAAGCACCTGCAAGTTACTAAGTTGAACGATCTCTGGCGGCAGGCTGGTAAGCTGGTCGTAGCCGAGGTCAAGCTTCGTCAGGTTTTTGAGCTGAACGATCTCCGGCGGTAGGTTGGTTAGCTGGTTGCCCGTGAAGAAAAGCGTGACAAGGTTGGTTCGTTGAAAGAGTTCATTTGGCAGCTCGGTCAACCCTTGGTCGCAGAGATAAAGCTCCGTTGCTCCTGTCTCCGCAGCCTCCTCAATCAACCGCAACGCCTCTTCATACCCCATCGCCTGTTCCTCCGTCCCTGTTTACCCGGCGCGTTGCACCGGGCTGATACATATTGTCCCTTCAGGACATGCGGGCTGCGCCCTTTTGCCACAAAGGGGCTATATTTATCCAGCGCAGGGTAACACCCTGTGCGGGGCTGCTTCATGCTCAGTCAGGGCACG
>JBATKL010000343.1:0-2142 GCA_049669385.1 Candidatus Electrothrix sp.
GCGTGTATGCGGTCATAAAGGTCAATAATGCCGTCCAGCAGGGGACCCAGTTCCGGTTCGCCTTTTTCTCGTTTCCAGTCCTTTGGCTTGAAACCGTTTTCTTCACACCGTCCTAAAGTTTCCTGTAGTCCGACAAACCCCTGTTTGATATACCGGGATTCGATCTTGACCTCATTTTTCAGGGTCTTGATTTCACTGTACAGGGTGAAAAGATCAAGTTTTTCTGGCGGTTGTTCGATATTATCCGCTGTGACTGCCAGATAATGGCGAAACCTGCTCACTAATTCTTCTGTCCTGTCCGTCTCCATTTCCATCGCTTCCGTCGTTTCCGTTGCGCTCTCTGTCTCCGTCGCCTATGCTACATTGATATCTTCATCTGCTGCACCCCTATGGCAAGCAATTCCTGCAGGGTCTGTTCATCAGGTCGGTTCTCTGTTGATATTTTTTTGAGTTCCCGAATCAATTCTTCTGGTTCCGGCAGAGTTCTGTCGAACAGCTCTAGGGAAGCCCGATCTTTGTCGGTCTTTATCTGTTCATAGGCATTGCGAATTCGTTGAAAATCATCAGGAAACCGTTCAGGAGGAAATTGCCTGACCATTCCCAGATAGCCTTTTTTGACGATTTCATCGTCGCAGTCTTCCGATATGCCTAAAATTTCATAAGGAGTTTTCATAGACGTATATTTTTAAAACTTGTCGAAGAGTTCCATAAGTTTCCTTTTCTCTTCATCGGAAAAATTTCCTTCAAACAGGTCGGTAAGCAGCCCTATAGGTGGACCGCCAAAGAAATCGGCTGGCACGTTCTTATCCAGAAAGTCATCTATCAGCTTTTCCGTGGCACTGTCCTTCTGTCTCATAGCCGTATGGGAGGCATCTTCCAACTCCTCTATATCCTTACCTGTCAGCCTTTTTTTGCCGTCCTGGCTTTTCCCGACAACGATATAGTACTTAAATAAAGGGACATCCGGCCACTGCTGCGCAGCCTTTTTCCCGTAGGCATGCAGGAGCGCAAACTCACACATGCGATGCCAGGACTGGCAGATTAGGATCAACTCATCTTTATGAAAGGCAAGACCGGTGCCTTTTTTCACATAGGGCAGCAGAGGAGCACGCACCTTCTTCCAAGCCGGAAGTTTGTTGCCGTTACTGTCCATTAAGCAGGTAATAATATGCAGCAACTCCTCTTTTTCCGGTGTTTTCTTAGTAGCCGCCTTGAGGTTGGTTGAGAACTTCTTTTTCCATTCTGGCGGCATTGGCAGCAGCTCAGCGTCCATACAGACTTGAAAGCGAGCAATGGCTTGATGTGTATACCGTGACCCTCCTTTCTCCAACAGGGCCAGACCTTCTTTTTCCTCGCCCTGTAACAGCTCAATCAGCCCGTGGGTTATCTCTATTCTGCCCTGATCGGAATGCCCTCGATCAAAGGTGGAGGCATGATGACATTCTTTGCAGGCCAAGACATATTTTTTCTGATGGGCAAGCTTATGGGCATGATTGATATGTGCCCCAATGAGCAGTTTCCGTACCTTTTTGTTGATAGGATCAATTTTGAGGAGTTCTCGAGCCAGCCCGCTTGCTTTTTTAAAGGCACTACGCCTGACTGCTGCTTCAACGCCGAGAAAGAGAATATCTGGTTCCTTTGGAAAATGCTCCAGCATCCTGTTTACCCAACGGTACTGCTCGGCAGGAGCGCCATGCAGCAGTTGATGAATCCTGAGCCACGTCGCTTTATCCTTTGGATCATAGGCTAGGCTCTTTTCTAGCTCTTCACGCTGATCCCTCTGACCGTGTTTTTCGCCGTGTATCATGCTGATAAGCCCTGTAATATGTCGGTGTATCAGGGCGATCTTCAACGCATCATCTGGATTTTTTCTCTTGGCAAGGATTGCACAGGCCTGTCGCCATTTTTCTATAATTTGAGACGACTCATTTTTTATTTCCAGAGCGAGGGCTTGCAGGCGTGCATATTCGAACTCGTCATTAATAGGGCCGAATTTCTTTTCATACAGGCGCAGGTAAGAGGGCTCGTAGGCAAGCAGGCGATGACATAACGGCTTGAGTATTGTGCTATCAAGACAGGTCCCCGCATTGAGAAGACAACGAAAAAAACCGGCTGGAGTTGCTGCGTTATTCTTCAGTGAAG
>JBATKL010000344.1:0-2015 GCA_049669385.1 Candidatus Electrothrix sp.
CGCAGAGGGCTCCAGGAAGAAGGGCATAGAGAGTCAACCCCTTCATACTCGTATAGACGAAATTATAGAGCAAAACAGCCGCAATCCCAGCCAGCAGGGCCTTGAAATTCGCAAGCTGAAAAATCAACAACAGGCCGAGTACGATAAGAAAAACAGCCTGCACCAGCGCATGTTGTTCTGTGAGCTTTTTACGGACCAGAGGGCGATTCCGGGTACGCCGCATAAGGGCATCCCGACTCCGTTCCTGATAGGAATTCAACGAAGCCGCACCGCAGGCAAGAATGAGGACGGCAAGGGAAACAAGGACTGCCTGAAGGGAAACAGCCTGGGCTGCGTAGATAAACCCGAACAGAGAAGAAAAGGCGACCTGAAGACAGAGTGTCAGCTTGGCAAGCTGCATTCTGTCATGCAGGTGGCCTGCGAAACGGGACAGAAAACCAAGGGGGAATTCCATAAAAGTCGGTTAAGCACCACTTATCGTCTTGAGTGAAAAAATGCTCTCCTTTTTGGAGAGAAGTACAGATAAGTATAGCATGTTCTCAGAACATTTTAAGAGGAAACAGGATATTTTTTGCGATTTTCACCACCCAGAGTGCATTGAACATCTACGACTGATCCTCATTCCAACAAGTTTTCCCCAGCTTGCACGGTTGTATTATTTCCCTTGACCAGATGTACGCAATAACGTACCTTCCATATAGAGAGACTATAAACAAATATTTATGAGGTGAATTATGCCGACGTTAACAGCTACGCAGGCACGTTCGAAACTTTATCGCCTGATAGACGATACCGCCGCTTCACATCAGCCTGTGACAATTACCGGAAAGAGAGGGAATGCCGTACTGATCTCCGAAGAGGACTGGATGGCCATACAGGAAACACTTTACCTGCTGTCCATTCCGGGTATGAGGACGTCAATCAAAGAAGGGCTGGCCGTTCCTGTCAGCGAGTGTGAAGAGGATATTGAATGGTGACGTGGAAACTCGTCTATACGAAGCAGGCCCTGAAAGATGCCAAAAAGCTTTCCGCTTCCGGGTTGCGAAAAAAAGCTGAAAAGCTGCTGGATATTCTCCGGGTCAACCCTTATCAGAACCCTCCCCCTTTTGAGAAACTTATAGGTGATTTGTCCGGTGCCTACTCCCGACGGATCAATATTCAGCATCGGATAGTCTATCAAATTATTGATAGTGAAAAGACCGTCAAGGTAATCCGTTTGTGGACTCACTATGAATGAAATGACCCCACAGTCCTCCAAGCCCAAAGACAACCCCGACAGCGGTTTGATTTTGGGCTGTAATACCCGAATGGGGCTTTTTTTGCCTTGTTAAAGGTGTCGAAATCAAAGACTCCCCCTTTCACCTTGCTTGCATATATGCTATCATGAAAATAAAAACTCTATACACTGAGCATAATGGTGCCAAAAATCGTAATTGATACAAACATTATTGTATCAGCATTAATAAGCAGTAAGGGTAGTTACTCAAGGAAGATTGTTGAAAAAGTTTTCAAAAACGAAGTTACTCCACTTATGGGGGAGGCTTTATTCAATGAACACATTGAGGTTGCCAGCAGACGGAAGATATTCAAATCATGCGTTTTAACTGTGGGTGAACGACAGGAATTTCTTGAGGCATATATGAAATGTTGTCGGTGGTGCAAAATCTACTACAATTGGAGACCGAATCTTCAGGATGAAGGCGACAATCATATAATTGAGTTGGCTGTCGGGGGAGGAGCAAGCTGCATTGTTACAAAAAACATTAAAGACTTAAAAAGCGGTGAACTTTTGTTTGATACATTGCGTATTGTTACGCCCGATGAATTTATTGAGGAGGCAGTATGGGAACGGTTACGGTAAGATTGCCGGATGATACTCACAAAAGAATCAAAGAGCTGGCAGCATCAAGAAAAACAAGTATAAATAAGCTCTATGAAGAATTCACAATAATGGCGTTAACCGCATTTGACGCTGAAAATCATTTTAAAGCTATGGCAGGTAACGGGAGTAAAAA
>JBATKL010000345.1:0-3705 GCA_049669385.1 Candidatus Electrothrix sp.
CCTGCCTGATCTTTGAGATCCTTGGCCCGACCATCCCAGAACTGCACAAAACTCATGCTCGAATTAAGGACTGTGGGCGAGTTAATGGGGCCTTGCTGCCAATTATGACCGATGGAGGTCTTCAGATTATCTGTACCGCCCCGGCTTAGATTATGGCAGGAGTTGCAAGAGATGAATCCTGATTTGGAGAGCCGAGGATCAAAAAAGAGCTTCTTGCCCAGTTCGGCTTTTTCTTTATTGATACCGGCGGCAGGGGCAATGGGCTCAACCGGTTTTTGTGCTGCTCCTGCCAATCCGACACCGACAAGAGCTGTAAGAGCTGAACCTGCACAACAGGACAGCAAAAATGTCGTTGTTTTTCTTTGCATATGTTCCTCATTTATAGTGAATTTTTCCGGATAAGCTGGGGAAATTAATCTCGCTTCGATCCCGCTCCCCTTCTACTTGAAAACTACTCAAAAGGTTGAGGACGCGGGGTATTATCGGTTGACGGTGGCAGGATCGGCAGCATAAACGAGGGCTGATCACCGGTAAGCGTTTTCAGGAAAGCAACAATCTGTGCGTTCTCTTCCTTGCTGAACTTTTTATCCAGTTGATGACGGGCCATAGTATCGACGGCATCAGGCAGGGTTTGTACCCCACCGTCATGAAAATACGGGTAGGTCAGTTCAATATTACGCAGGGTAGGCACTTTGAACATAAATCGATGTATATCCTTGCCGGTTACATCCTTGCGACCCTCAGTCGGGCTCTGGCTCTTGGCCTTGTATTCTTCCGCAACGCCCATTCTCTGGAAAGAATAACTGTTCATGGCTGCGCCGTAATGGCAGGAAATACAACCTGCATCTTCAAAGAGCTTATACCCGGCCTGCTCCTTAACGGTTAAGGCTTTTTTGTCACCCAGCAACCATTGGTCAAAACGGGAGTTCGGGGTGACCAAGGTTTTTTCAAACTCGGCAATGGCATCGGTCACCTGATCGATATCAACTTTATCATTGCCAAAGACGTTTTTAAATTCGGCAACATAACCGGGAATGGATTGGAGCACCTCTTCGGCCAGATCATGGGTAAAGGCCATTTCGCCGGGATTGGCAATGGGGCCGCCTGCTTGATCCTTGAGGGTATGGGCTCGCCCGTCCCAGAACTGGACAAAATTCATGCTGGAATTAAGAACTGTCGGAGAGTTAATAGGACCCTGCTGCCAGTTATGACCGATGGAGGTTTTTAGGTTGTCTGTGCCGCCCCTGCTCAGATTATGGCAGGAGTTGCAAGAGATGAAGCCTGATTTGGAGAGGCGGGGATCAAAAAAGAGTTTCTTGCCTAGTTCGGCCTTTTCTTTGTGAATCCCAGTGGGCGGGACAATGGGTTCAAGTCGTTTGTCAGCTGCTCCTGTTGCTCCGGCTGTATGAGCTCCCAGAGAGACCATACTGGCCAGGAGAAAGATGCCTGCTGTTTTTTTCATAGAGTTTTCCTTAAAAAAATCCTCAAAAAAGAATCCCCGGCAAGGCCGGGGATAAAAAGTACAGATCAAGTTATTGTCATAAAAGATCTCATGTCGTTTTTACGTAAATTACTCAAAGGGTTTTGGTGGCGGAGTCTTTTCACTTGAAGGCGGCAGGAGGGGCAGGGTGAACGCAGGCTGATCACCGGTCAAGGTTTTAAGAAAGGCCACGATCTGGGCGTTCTGCTCTTGCGTAAAGTTGGCCCCGAGTTGCAGGCGACCCATGACATCAACAGCCTCGGTCAAGGTTTCGGCCTCGCCATCATGGAAGTACGGGTAGGTCAGCTCGACATTACGTAGGGTCGGAACTTTAAAAGCAAAGCGATCTTCATCCTTGCCTGTTACATCCTTGCGGCCTTGAGCCGGGCTCTTGGCCTTGTATTCTTCCATCACACCCATTTTCTGGAAAGAAGACCCGCCCATTGCCTCGCCGTAATGGCAGGAGATACAACCGGAATCCTCAAACAGTTTATAACCGGCTTGCTCATCAGCAGTCAGGACGTCTTTCTTCCCACCCAGCCATTGGTCAAAACGGGAATTCGGGGTAACCAGGGTTTTTTCAAACTCAGCAATGGCATCGGTGATCCGATCAATGTTGACTTTGTCATCGCCGAAGACCTGCTTGAACTCGGTGACGTAGCCGGGAATAGATTCCAGGACATCCTTGGCCAAATCATGGGTAAAGGCCATTTCGCCGGGATTGGCAATAGGGCCACCGGCTTGGTCCTTCAGGGTTCCCGCCCGCCCGTCCCAGAACTGAACAAAATTCAAGCTGGAGTTGAGTACGGTGGGTGCATTAATCGGCCCTTGCTGCCAGTTATGACCGATGGAGGTTTTGAGGTTGTCTGAGCCGCCCATACTTAGGTTATGACAGGAATTACAAGAAATAAATCCTGATTTGGAAAGACGGGGATCAAAAAAGAGCTTTTTGCCGAGTTCGGCCTTGGCTGCATTGATTCCCTGCGCTGGTGCAATAGGTTTGATGGGCTCCTCTGCCGCAGCATTGCCTGCTGCACCCAAAAGAGCCATGCAAAGAAATGACATCACACCTGTTTTGACCTTCATACTGTTTCCTCCTCTTTTATTGAATTGTTAAGGCATGCAATAGTGTTCAATAGTATTCAATAGTATTGCTGTATTAAAAATAATTTTATATGAGAAAAAATAACAAGTCAAACAGAACAAACAGAATGGACAAAAGAAGAAAAAGAAGAAAAGAGCGTACAGGAGAAAAACAAACAGCTTGTTCACCCAGGAACCCAGGAACCCAGGAAGCAGGAGAAAAAGCTGTTTGACGATATCTTACGCTATCTGAAGGTGCTATGTGTGGCTTGGGCACTATAGGCGCGGGCAACTATGCTATTACGGTGCTTGTTACGGGGAAAACGACTATAAATTCTCAAGCGCCGGTGGCAGATCCGTCTTTTTTGCCGTGTTACACTCTTTGCAACAGGGAACCAGATTGCCCTTGGTGGAGCGTCCTCCTCTGGACAGAGGAATAATATGATCCATTGTCAGCTCCTTGACTGGAAATTTGTGCTGACAATAATGACAGGTGCCATCAGCGGTCTTTTGCTGCCACCAGCGGGTCTTGCGTAGTTCTCTGGCTTTTCTTCTTTCCGCTCGGATCGTTGAGTCATCAACACCGAAACCATAAGCAAAATCTTCATTCATCATCGATAAGTCCTCCTAACAACAACTGTCGAGCTGTTCCTACAAGATAAAGTGAACCGGCAATACAGATCAGATCACGGCTGTTCGCCAAAATACGGGCCTGTTGCAGAGCAGCCGGTACGGCTTCTTTGCAAACGACCTTTTGGTGCATAGCAGTGGGCAGGCTGCCCTTGAGCTGACTGGTCCGAGCCGAACGTTCCGACTCAGGCCGAGTAAAAATAATAATATCAGCCTGCGGGGCGATGTCGCGCAGGGTTGTGCTGAGGTCTTTGTCGTTCATCGCTCCCCAGACCAAAATCAAACGATTGCGAGAAAAATCACGCAGGGCATGTTTCAAGGCCTTGACGCCAGCCGGGTTGTGGGCACCGTCCAGGAGAAAATTCCGGCCCTCGCTTTTCTCGTCAACCTGTTTGCCCTTATTATTCAGGCGAAAGAGTTCCAAGCGGCCTGGCCAGAAAGTTTGTTGCAGCCCGATACGGATGTGCTCTTCTGTTACAGCCCAGTCTTGTTGGCGCAGGAGTTGGACAGCG
>JBATKL010000346.1:0-1703 GCA_049669385.1 Candidatus Electrothrix sp.
AAGATAGAGGTATTCGAGGTAAAGTTATTCGTAGCCATAAGAACTTTTTATTCTTATTGAACTTGACTGAGGGTCCTACTCTTTATCCTTCAGCTTATCGTTGGAGCCACCCAGCAGATATCAATGGTTTACCACCTAGTTGGGATGAGACTGATCCTTCTTATATAGCTGGACGTGCTCAAATCGAGGGTGATTCAGGTCAAATTCTTGATGGTAGAACTTTACGAAATACTTTTATCATATACTCTGAAAACGCTATTAATAAGCTAGAAGAGAGTAGTGATGATTTTATCTTCCGTAGACGACCAATGACTAATAATATAGGTCTACTTAATAGAAATTCTTTGATCGCGGTCAAAGATAAGCACTACTTTATAGGTGACGGTGACATATATGTTAACAATGGTAATGAGATATCATCAATAATTCATGATAGGATACGTCTTCGCTTTAATGCTGCAGCTGGTAGTGAGTTTTTCTATCGTTCATATGTAACTAGAAATACTGCTTTGAAAGAGATCTGGTTCTGTGTCCCTGAAGGTTCTTCAGAGTATCCTAATACTGCTTTCGTTTATAATTGGCGTGATGATTCTTGGGGTATTCAAAATATTTCAGGAGATATTGTAGACTCCGACTATGGTGCCCAAATAACTCCATCATTAACTTTTGATGAAATAAATACGGCGTTTGACGATATGGGTGGAGTTACTTTTGATTCACAAGTTAGAACTCCGCTTAACGAAACAGTTATTGGATTAACCAACGCGGGTGCATTAAAGATTCTTGACCCACAGATTTCACCTGCTGGTACTGTAACTAATGCGTATTTTGAGCGTATATCATTCCCATTAGAAGGTAATCGTCAAGTAAATAAAATTACACGTATATACCCACACGTTCAATCTCCTGGCCCAATTAATATACAAATAGGTTCTCAACTACACGTAGGTGCTCCCATTACTTGGACTCCAAAGATTTTGTTTGATCCTACAACAGATAGAAAAATTGATGTCATATCGTCTGGTATGTTACATAGCTGGCGTGTAGAGACTATAGATGCGGGCACTTTTATTTGGTCTGGTATGGATATTGAATATAGTTCGGCAGGTGTACGATGACTATCGAAGAATCCCAAGCCGGTGAATTTTTTACAGCAGAACAACGTGAGTGGCTCGATCGTATGTTCGCCCAAGCAAGAGATGAAGATAATAGAATGTTTCAGCGCACTAGTGTTTTAGCTGCTTATCTTCGTCAGTGTACATTAGCAGGATATGGTGGTGCCGTTCAGATAGCTGACATAGCTTTCGATATCCCTGCACTAACATATAGGACAATACCTATTGATACGTTAGAACCGGTTGTACAACGTGGAGTAGTTATCGATTTAATTAATGATACTATAGGTTTCTCTTTTGACGGTGTATGGCGTTTTTCAGTGAGCTTTAATATTGAGAACATCGACGAGCAGAACTCATCCAGGACGTTTAATGTGAGACCCTATAATGTGACACAAGATGTTCCAGGTGCTTCGATAGTAGTTCCAGTATCAAGGAATCAGGGTGATATTTATTTTGTTACTACTTTAATACTGGACAATGTTATTGTTGGCGATGACTATAGAGTAGAAGTAGGTGGAGTAGATGCAATAGCCGGTGGTACACTTATAGAAGCGCAAATACAAGCGAATAACTTAACTGAGATTG
>JBATKL010000347.1:0-13182 GCA_049669385.1 Candidatus Electrothrix sp.
CCTCACCAAGGAAGAAGGCAAAGAATTCGTTGAAGACCTACTCAAAAAATCAAATAGTGCTCGTGATCAGCTGGAAATTTGGATGGGGCGTCAGGTGGAAGATCGCATCAAAGGGTTCAACCTTGCAACGACGGACGAGGTAGCAGAGCTGCGGCTCAAGGTGGAAGAATTACAGGTCGCATTACAGACCGCTTTAAAGAGCAAGGAACAGCCGGAAACGAACGGCAAAGACGCTGAAGACGCTGAAGACGCCGGAAACGCTGAACGCACTGAAGATGCTTAAATTTTAATGGTCAGCATCAGGCGACTCGGTGCCATCAACCGCACCTACCGACACCTTACCCGATACCGACAAATCCTGCGGATTCTGTTTAAATACGGTTTTCATGACTTGGTCGATCATTTACATCTCGATCATTACCTGGAAACCGGTTTGCAGATGATCAGCCGTCAACCCCGTGAGCAGATATTCCGCTATTCACGACCAGTACGTCTGCGCATGGGGTTGGAGGAATTAGGCCCTACCTTTATCAAGCTCGGCCAATTACTTTCAACCCGTCCTGATTTTATTTCACCTGATTATCTTGACGAATTAAGAAAACTCCAGGACAATGTCCCCCCCTTTTCCTACCAAGAAGTACAGCAGATTTTCCAAGAGGAGCAGGGCAAGGACCCAACGGAAATCTTCACTGATTTTTCTGTTGAGCCATTAGCTGCCGCCTCTATCGGACAGGTTCATCTGGCACGTATTCCTTCGGATTCTCTCAAAAGTACAACGCTTTCCCGAAAAAATAAAGAAGCTTCGAAGCGCGATGTGGTGGTTAAGGTTCAGCGCCCTGGCCTGGAAAATATCATTGCGGTCGACCTGGAAATTCTAGCCCAGATCGCCACGCTGATGGAAGATCATTTTGAGGAGGTTCAGGGACATCAGCCCACGGCTATTGTGGAAGAATTCGCCCTCAGTCTTTCCCGCGAAATCGATTTTACGATCGAGCTTGCCAATATCCATCATTTTTCCAACCTTTTATCTGACAATCCAACCATATATGTACCTGAGGTCTTCCCTGAGCTGTCAACAGAACGAATTCTAGTGATGGAGCGGGTAAACGGCATCAAAGCCTCTCATGTTTCTGAACTAAAAAAGCAGGGATACGACCTGGGATTAATTGCCGAACGGGGTGCCAATCTCGTGATGGAACAAATTTTTGTTCATGGCTTTTTTCACGCAGATCCACATCCGGGAAACCTTTTTATTTTACCGGGGAACAAAATCTGCTTTATTGATTTTGGCCAGATGGGCAGACTGCTTTTAAAGGACAGGGAGAATTTCACCGACTTTCTCATCAGTATTACCTCAGGCAATGAAAGCGAAGCCGTCAGCGGCATCCTCAAAATGACTGTGCATAAAGGAGAAGCAGATCTTGACAGGCTGGCCTTGGATATCAGTGAACTCGTGGGCCGCTACATGCATCTGCCCATCGGTGAGCTGGAGGTGGAAAAAGTACATTTTGAGCTGCTCAAGCTCCTGAGCAAACACAAGCTCTTTTTAAAACCGAATCTCTACCTGATGTTTAAGGCCTTGGCAACCGTGGAAGGGGTCGGAACCATGCTTGCCCCGGAGATTGAGCTCCTGGCTCTGGCCAAGCCTTTTATGAAAAAAATCAAACTCGACAGGGTACACCCTCGCCGCTTGATTGATGATCTTTCCACAACCGGGTTTCAGTATCTCAGTCTGATCCGTGACCTCCCCAGCGAAACCCGCACTATCCTTACCCAGCTTCGCCAGGGAAAAATGAAAATGGAACTCAAACACCGAGGGTTGCTCCCGCTGGAACGGGCTCTTTACCGGGTTTCCAATCGGATTGCCTTTGCCATTGTTCTTGCCGCCCAGATTGTCGGATCCTCCCTGATCGTCCTTTCCGGCATCAAGCCACATTGGCACGATATTCCTGTTATAGGATTAGCCGGTTTCCTCATTGCCGGCATGATGGGTTTCTGGCTGCTCATTTCTATTATTCGGCGCGGCAAGCTATAACACAGTATAACACAGAGCGCCCCGGACGCAATTTTCCTATGCATGAAGCTATAGACAAACACCATAAGCGGTCTCTCCAGCGGGAGTACAGAGTCATCATTATCTCATTGCTTTTCTCTGCAGCCCTGCCCCTCTCCTTCATATTTGTCTTCACATTATATTTTAATACATGGCATTGGGTCTATGAACCTCTTCATTCCCTTGTTGAATCGCTGGGTTCCTTTGCCGCCATAACGCTTGCCCTGTTTATTTTGATAATGCGGCGCAACCGACAGCTCCGTCCGGGGTATCTCTGGATTGCCAGTACCTTGATGGGCATGGGAGTGCTTGATCTCTTTCATGCCAGTATGCCGCCAGGGAAAGCTTTTATTTGGCTTCATTGTCTCGCAACCCTGCTCGGAGGTCTCACCCTTGCTTTAGTTCTGCTCCCGGAGCGTCTCGCCAGTTTCCCTCGCTTGCAAATTTTACCCTGCGCAACAGGAGTATGCAGTGCTTGTATCGGCACGTTCTCTTTTTTCTTTCCGGAATATTTGCCGGTAATGGGAGAAAATAAAAAATTTTCTCTTCTTGCCGACGGCATGAACACTGTAGGTGGTCTAGGATTTCTCCTTGCCTGGTTTCATTTTTGTTGGCGGGATATTAGAGAAGAATTCCGCAATGAAAGAATCCTGTTGGTCAACTTCACCCTTCTCTTTGCCACTGCCGCACTTTTATTTAACTTTTCCTCCTTATGGAGCCCGGCTTGGTGGCTGATGCATACTGTTCGGCTGCTCGCCTATCTCGTGCTTCTCCAATTTTTCTTAAAAATATACAGCCGGGACATTGGACACATTCGTCAAAATCAATTGGAATTAAAAAAACTCCTGGATGAAAATAATGAACGTATCAAAGAGCTTAACTGTTTATACGGCCTTTCTCGCCTAGGAGAAGCAGAACATTCTGATACCGCACTCACCCATATTCTCAAAGATATGGTGGAGCTTATCGCCTCCTCATGGCAACATGCAGACGCTGCTGGTGCATGCATCATTATTGACGGTTTTGAAACGACAAGTAATAACTTTGAGGAAACCCGGTGGATCCAGGAGGCTCCTGTTGTTCTCAACGGAGAAACACGGGGTCGGGTCCAGGTCTGTTATAGTCAGGAGTTCCCCGATGCCTATGAAGGACCATTTTCAAAAGAAGAGCGCCACCTGATCAATGAGATTGCTGTCCGACTCAGCAATATCATACAGCAAAAAAATGCAGACATCGAGCTGCGCAAGGCTTTTGAATTCAATAAAAAAATTATAGAAGAATTTCCAGTCGGCCTTTCTGTCTATAACAACGACGGAAAATGCATCGCAATGAATAGCTGTATGAAAAAGATCACAGGCTTTACCCAAGAACAACAACTCTGCTCGAATTATAATGAAATTGATTACTGGCAGGAGACGGGTCTCTGCACAGCAGCAAAACAGAGTATTGCACTGCACGCCAACGTAAGCCATGATTTTATGATGGAGGACGCAAGCAGAAAACATTTTTTTTTCAAAGGCATCTTTGTGCCCTTTCTGCTGCGTGATGAACAACGCCTCCTCTTGATGATAGAAGATGTCACCGAGCGAAAAGAAGCGGAAGAAGATCTGAAGTCAACCCTGCTTGAGAAAGAATCTCTGCTCAAAGAGATCCATCACCGGGTCAAAAATAATATGCAGATCGTTGCAAGCCTCATGTTTTTACAGGCCCAAAACATCAAAAATCAAGAAGCTCTTGATATCCTCCAGGAAAGCCAGGATCGGGTAAAAAGTATGAGTCTGGTACATGAGCTGCTCTATCAATCGGGTAATCTCTCCAAGGTGCCTTTTAAGGAATATGTCGAGACCCTTGTCTCCTCCTTACGCCAATCCTATGATGCCCATGATATTTTATTTCAGATCGAGGCGGAGTCTATAGATCTTCCCGTGGATATCGCAGTGCCATGTGGTTTGGTCGTGAATGAGCTTATAACCAACAGTTTTAAACATGCCTTTAAACAGGCCACCAAACAAACCGTTAAAGACGAAGAAATTAAAGACGAAGAAATTAAAGGCGAAAAAATCCAGTCAGGAATCCTGACGGTTCGTTTTACCAGGGAGAATGGAATTTGCATCCTTTCTGTGAGCGATAACGGTTCTGGATTTCCGACGGATTACGACTGGGGTTCATCCAGCACCCTCGGACTGAACCTCATTCGTACCCTGTCAGCCCAGCTGGATGCTGCTTTGGAATTTAACAATCAAGACGGCCTGACCTGCCGGTTACATTTTCCCGTCTGATACTGCTTGACTGTGGTCGAACGCACCTTGTTTATCAACAGAAGATTGCCGCCGTGGTGCAAGGCGGTGACGTGGAGACTGCCCTGGCCCGGTACGGCGAAGCGTGGGCTAACCTGACACATAGGTCTCCCCCTATCTCAATATCTTATTAAAAAAATCCACCCGATCATCACCACCTTTCCGCCCGCGACACCAATCAAAACCCTTAGTCCCGCCATCATAACGAACCGCCAGCCCCTTTTTAATCAGCACATCGGCCACATCCTTTTTATCCGCCTGAACATCAGCAAGAATGCGAAAATATTTTCCACGCTGAACGTTTTTCAACGTAATCTTTCGCGCTTTGCTCATAATCTTATGCACAATCTTCTTGGCTTCCCGAGCTAACTCTTTTTCCTGAGCACACTTCCCCTTGATCTCAGGGGTATCAATCCCTGCGATCCGGACGGGAATATTATCTCCAAAGAGCGGGTGCTGGCCTTTCAAATCCACGGTAATGGTATCGCCGTCATAATTTTTAACAAAGCGAACCCCGGTAAAGGTTCCGTATGATTTCTTCTTTTGTGCGGCATCAGCCGCTGTTACCTGAACGAAAAGAACGGCGCAACAAAGCGTGATAAGAGCAAGGCGGAAGGGAAACATTTTCATGGCCACACCAGAGTTGAAATTGATCAGTTTATCGCTGTAATGGATTGATTGGATTGCGAGAGGCTTGATGATTATGCTGAAGTTTGACCGAGTTCCTTGGCGAGCCGGACAGCTGCAACTGTTTTGGCCACATCATGCACCCGCAGGATATCCGCACCCTGCTGAGCGCAAAGGGCCGAAATGATTGCGCTCGGGCAATCCCGTTGTGCAACCGGGGTGCCGAGCAGCTTTTCCAAAAAGGACTTGCGGGAATGGCCGATCAAGACCGGAAAGCCGAGTTGTTTAAAGGCGGCAACATTGCGCAGAATCGCAAGATTATGGGCAAGGGTCTTGCCAAAACCAATGCCGGGATCAAGGATAATTCGGTGGTTGGCAATCCCCTGACTCTCCATCCAGCTGGTTCGCTCACGAAAAAAAGCACAGATCTCAGCAACAACATCCTCGTATTGCGGAGCAAGCTGCATATCCTCGGGTGTTCCCTGCATGTGCATAATAATGATCGGCACCTCACAGTCACGGGCTACTCTGATCATATCAGGATCCTGACGCAGGGCCGAGATATCGTTAATGAGCGTGGCCCCCTGCTCAAGGGCCGCAACAGCCACCCGAGCCTTGGTGGTATCAATGGAGATGGGCATTGCAGAAGAGAGCGCCCGAACAGCCTTGATCGCTGGCAGCACCCGGTCCAACTCTTTCTGCTCAGTCACGGGCTCGGCAAAGGGACGAGTGGATTCTCCGCCAATATCGATTATATCCACGCCATCAGTAAGCATTTTTTCTACCTGCGCTGTAACAGCCTGTTCGCCAATAAATTTTCCACCGTCGGAAAAGGAATCCGGGGTTACATTCAAGATTCCCATAACCTGTACTTTGTTCATGCCGTCCACCTCATAAAAAAAGGCACAGGAAGAATCCTGTGCCTTGATTGCTCTGCTTACTTACTGTACGGGAAGAGACTCAGCTCCCGCCCCTCAGGGTGAGGCAGGCCCGACCCCTATGCTTTTCATGCCTTCTCAGCAGTTTTTTCAAGGGTTACTTTCGCACTTTCCTGCCCAGCTTCCTCTCCCGCATCAGCATCAGCAGCTACCGGCTCCGCCTTATCCTTCAGCTCTTGAATAATGCGATCAATATCTTCCAAGGTGATGGTTTCCTTATCCAGCAACTCTTCAGCAACCGTTTTCAGGATATCAATGTTTTCTTCCAGCAATATCGTGGTGGCTGTGGTGGCGTCCAGAATAATATTTTTCACCACCTCATCAATCTTGCGGGCTGTGTCCTCGCTGTAATCACGGTGTTGGGCTATTTCCCGGCCAAGGAAAATCTGCTCTTCCTTTTTACCGTAGGCTAGAGGTCCTAACTCATCACTCATACCCCATTCACAGACCATCTTGCGGGCCAGTTCGCTGGCTCGTTCAATATCATTGCCAGCACCGGTGGTGATCTCGCCAAAAGCAACTTTTTCCGCCACCCAACCGCCGTACAGAATGGCGATATTATTCAAGAGGAACGTCTTGGAATGGGTGTATTTTTCATTGATAGGCAGCTGCATGGTCAAACCAAGCGCCCTGCCACGCGGGATGATTGTCACCTTATGGATGGGATCTGTTCCCGGCAGCAGACGGGCCACAACAGCGTGTCCGGCCTCGTGATAGGCTGTGATCTTTTTTTCCTTCTCAGGAATGATCATAGACTTGCGTTCAGCCCCCATAATGATCTTATCCTTAGCCGTTTCCAGAAAATCAAGGGTGATTTCTTTTGCTCCCTGACGGGCTGCAACCAAGGCGGCCTCGTTGACCAAGTTCTCAAGATCCGCCCCGGAAAAGCCTGGAGTGCCTCTAGCAATAATCGCCATATCAACATCATCAGCCAATTTCGTCTTTTTCCCATAGATTTCCAGGATCAGCTGACGCCCTTTGATATCAGGCACCGGCACAATAACCTGACGATCAAAACGACCAGGACGAAGCAGGGCCGGATCCAAAACATCAGGTCGGTTGGTGGCCGCGATAATGATAACTCCATCGTTGGCATTAAAACCGTCCATTTCCACCAGCAACTGGTTCAGGGTCTGCTCGCGCTCATCATGACCACCACCCAGACCGGCACCACGATGTCGTCCTACCGCATCAATCTCATCAATAAAGATGATACAGGGTGCGTTTTTCATGCCCTGCGTGAACAGATCACGAACTCTGGAAGCACCAACCCCGACAAACATCTCGACAAAATCAGAGCCTGAGATGGTAAAAAATGGCACCTCAGCCTCGCCAGCAATGGCCCTGGCCAACAGGGTTTTACCGGTGCCCGGAGAACCGGCCAGGAGCACACCCTTGGGAATTCGTCCGCCCAGAGTGGTGAACTTTTCCGGATCTTTCAAGAAATCGACAATTTCTTCGAGCTCATTTTTGGCCTCATCAATGCCAGCAACATCCTTGAAGGTTATTTTCACCTCTCCTTCTTCCTGTAATTTGGCTCGTGTTCTGCCAAAACCGAGAGCACCGCCTTTGCCGCCGCCACCCATCTGCATCTGCCGCATAAAAAAGACCCAGACACCGATCAAAAGCAGCATGGGGAACCAAGAGATAAAGATAGACATCCATAAGGATTCCTGATCCGGCTCTTTCACCAAGATATCAACCCCTGATTTACGCAACATGGGGATCAGTTCAGTATCATTTGGGGTCACTGTAGAAAAAGGTTGTCCATCAGATGCAAATCCCAAGACCTTGCCCCCCTGGATCGTCACTTTCCGTATAGCTCCGCTTTCAACGTTGGTCCAGAACTGACTATATGTCATAGGAAGACGTGACTCGGGCTTCTGATTAAAAAGATTCACCAAAAGGATTGCTGTCAGGCCGATCACGAGCCACATGCTCATATTTTTATAAGTATTCATTCCTATATTAAGTGAGGAGTTAGTAAGTTACTGCTTGAAAAATCTCTAGGTTCATGCAGACCAAGTAATTGTCTTTTTTCGGATGGGTTGAATGCGCAGTATAATCCAATATCCCTTTTTCATTTCCCTAATTTCCCTATATAGCTTATGTACAGTTTGAGTACAGCACAAGGTCAGCACAAGGTCAGCTTAAATTACTACCACACAATCTGGCATTTTGCAGAACAAAACATGCTGCAAGAAATCTTCATCAAAACAACATATACAAAAAACGGCAGGATAAGGGTATAAAATGAATTTCCAGGATACGACTTGGATTAACTTGTATATTGAAGAACATACTATATGAATTGTTTGCCGGTCAGTCAATAGCTGAATAGAAACTAAACAGGAAAAATACCGGGCAAACCAAAGCACAAAGAGATGCACATATTGAACAATACATAGTAATATTGAATAAACGCAGCTCTAGATACTGACTCTACAGAGCTGCATTACCTCTGCATTACCTCTGCATAAGCCTGGCAAGCCAGCAACGACAGACTGCGACAAGACTCTGACGAGAAGAAGACATGCATGACTTGAACTTCACAGGAAAGTATGCTCAAATACAGGCATCAAACAGGGCCTTTCCCCAAAAAGAGTCGTACAATAAGCCAGCTAATTAAGCCAGCTATGAAGCTGGGCTTATGGAAAAGTATATGGAGATGTATATGGAGATGTACACGGAGAAGTATGAAGCATGGGTGCACTAGAAAAATTCATCGATAAAACCGTCAATTTAACAGAAGGGGTACTGGCCTTGCTCCTCCTGCTCATGGTTTTGAACGTCTCATTTGACGTTGTAATGCGCTATTTTTTTCATAATTCCTCTGTGGGTATGCAGGAGCTGGAATGGCATCTTTTTGCAATTATTATCTTAGTCGGCATGGGCGTCAGCTTAAAAGCGGAGGCCCATGTACGGGTTGACTTTCTTTTTGAGCGCTTCAGTGCCCGCGTGCAAGCAGTGATCAATATCTTCGGTACCTTTTTCTTTCTTCTCCCTTTGGCCCTGCTTATTACAGCGGGTTCCTTTACCTTTGTTCATGACTCCTGGGTACTCGGAGAGATCTCCGAAGATCCCGGCGGGCTCCCTTATCGTTGGCTGATCAAGGGGATGATCCCTGTGTCCTTCAGTTTCCTGGCCTTCTCCGCAATCGGGTATATTCTTCGTAATATCCGAAGATTTCGAAGGGCAGATATAAAGGCAGGTATGCGGGAAGCAGGCATGCAGGAGACAGATAAGTGATCGGCATCATAATGTTCTTTGTCGCACTGCTCCTCCTGCTTGTCGGCTATCCGGTAGCGTTTTCTTTCGGGGCCGCAGCAATGTTCTTCGGTTTCATCAGCGTGGTTATTGAGCTTCAGCCGGATCCGGCCCTCCTCGACATTATGGAAGAATTTTTTCTCATGTTTTCCATGATGCCCTTTCGGATTTACTCCATGATGACCAATACCATCCTCATGGCGGTCCCGCTGTTTATTCTGATGGGGATTATTCTGCAGAAATCAGCATTGGCAGAACGGCTCCTTGAGTCTATGGGTCTGCTCTTCGGCAGGATGCGAGGCGGACTAGCCGTCTCCACAATTCTTGTCGGCACCTTATTAGCAGCATCCACCGGGGTGGTGGGAGCATCAGTCATCGCCATGGGGGTGATCTCTTTGCCGGTGATGCTCAAGCACGGCTATGACAAACCATTGGCTGCTGGTACGCTCTGTGCTTCCGGTACCCTTGGCCAGATTATTCCTCCTTCTATTGTTCTGATTATTCTCGGCGATGTGTTTCAGCTCCCTGTGGGGGATCTCTTTCATGCAGCGCTCAAACCAGGGCTAGTCCTGGTGGCAAGCTACATTGCCTATATCCTCCTTCTGAGCTACCTGAAGCCGGATCTTGCTCCGATTCCCCAGCTTCCTGCTGATGAGGAAAAAAATTCGTGGCAACAGGCATTGATTGCCATCCTGCCTCCCCTGGCCCTGATTATTCTGGTGCTGGGCTCTATCTTCGCCGGTGTTGCCACTCCCACCGAATCTGCCTCAGTGGGTGCCCTGGGAGCTCTGCTGTTGGCGGCAATGTACAAAAAATTGCGTTGGCAGATCCTGTTCGATTCCTGTCGCGAAACAGTCAGAATCACCGCCATGGTTTTTGCTGTTCTTATCGGAGCAACAGCCTTTTCGATGGTCTTTGTCTCTACTGGGGCCGACATGCTGGTCGAAGAATTATTGATCAGTTTACCCGGTGAAAAATGGGGTTTTTTATTGCTCTCCATGGCAGCAATCATGTTTCTTGGTTTTTTTATTGATTTTATAGAAATATCCTATATTGTCGTTCCTATCCTTCTTCCGGTTGCTGAAACAGTGGGCATTGATAAAATGTGGTTTGCTCTTTTGATCGCTATGAATCTGCAAACTTCCTTTTTAACCCCGCCCTTTGGTTTTTCGCTGTTCTATTTGAAAGGCGTGTGTCCTCCGGAAGTACGGACCCTTGATATTTACAAGGGAGTTCTGCCTTTTATTGTTATTCAGGTTATGGTTCTCCTCTCGATTATGCTCTTTCCGCACCTCTACGGCCTTGACTAATTCAGTAATTAAAAGCAGCAACTCTCAGAGAAAAACATTATGAAGTCCGGACAGATGAGTATCAATAAACTGGTTATACACTTGGAACTTGCTGTGCTCGGTTTTGTCCTAGCAGTGCTGTTGCTTTCTGCCCTTGATCGCGGCGGCAGCAAGGGCGCATGGGAAACAGCTGACCAGAATGAGCAGGCCGAGCAGAGAGTCGGGAGCGAACACAATAAGGCCGAAGCCCTCAGAACAAAACTCTTTACAGACGTCCATGTTCCGCCACGCCAACGTGAAACCTGGCTCGGCGATCTTGACGGCATGTTGAAACGCGGACAACTCCGGGTCCTGCTCCCCTTTTCACGAACCTTTTTCTTTCAGGCAAATGATCAGGAGTGGGGCCTCAGCTCCGAGATACTCAACCGCTATGAACAATTCCTTAATGATAAGGTGGTGCTTGGGGACAAGAAAATAGAGATTATCTTCTTGCCAACCCCCAAAGAGCGCCTGGTTGAAGACCTTTTGGCAGGCAAAGGAGATATTGCGGTGGCTGACCTCCTCTTGCCACCTGAGCAGGAGGAACGCGTCACCTTTATTTCTCCCGTTGCTGCGGAAAACCAAGAAATTCTCGTGACAGGACCAGATTCACCGCAGTTTAAAAGTATTTTCAATCTGTCCGGCCAGGAAATTACTGTTCGCGAGGACAGCTCCTATGCTGCCAGTCTGCAAAAACTGAATAACACCCTGACCTCCATCGGGAGAAAACCAGTGACTCTTCGCATCGCTGATGCCTTTCTTGAAGACGAAGATCTTTTAGAAATGACAGCGGCCGGTCTGCTGCCCATGACAGTCGTGGACAGTCATGTGGGCGAATTTTGGACAACGGTTTTTCATACTCTACGACTGCATAATAAAATCGCGTTGCGGACAGCCAAAGAGATCTCTTGGGCTGTCCGACCGGACAATTTTTTACTGCAAGAAAGTGTCAGCTCTTTTAAAAAGAACGGTTATCTTCCCCAGGATGGACATCTCAGCTTAACCGAGTATTATCGGAAAAAAGATGGCTTTCTCAAAAACAACCTGGCCCTGCCTGCCCTGGAGAGATATCACAGCGCGGCGGCACTCTTTGAAAAATATGGCAAAAAGTATACCTTTCCATCTCTCTTGCTGGCAGCTCTTGCTTATCAGGAATCACGACTTGATCCGTTCCGGCTCGGCGAGAACGGCAAAGTGGGGCTGATGGGAATCGACCCTTCTGCTGTTCTTCAGGAAGGAGTACAAACAGACCTCCAGCAGATCCGAAAACCAGCGCATAATATCCAAACGGCTGCTCACTATCTTCGTTTCTTAGCAGACCATTATTTTTCTTCCCCGAGATTGAGCGAGTTGGATCGAAATTTGATGGCACTTGCGGCCTACACATCCAGCCCAGAACAGGTCATGGCCGCGAGAAAAAAGGCTGCCTTAGCCGGTTATAATCCGGACATCTGGTTTCATCATGTGGAAACAGCAATGTACGTAGGGGAGCGCAAAAACGTAGGGGAGCGCGAAGACATTGCTCAGCATGTTCGCAATATATACAACTATTTCAAAGCATACGAATATTTCCTCGATCGACCTAAGAACGAAGAACAGGAGTAGGCGGTAGATAATTTTTCATGAATACGCAGGAACGCGCTCTTTTAAGCGCCACCGGTTACGGCCATTTTCTCAGCCATTTTAATATGCTGGTTTTCCCAGCTCTTGCCCTCCCCCTCTCGAAACACTTTGGGCTTGATCTTGCTGCTACGCTTGATCTTGGCTTCTGGATGTATCTCTTATTCGGGATAACCGCTCTTCCTTGGGGAATGCTGGCTGATAAATTTGGGCCCAGACCATTATTGGCGCTTTTTTACCTTGGTGGAGGCTGTTCCGGGCTCGCTGCTGCCGCCTTTGTGGACACCCCCTCAGCCTTTCAACTCGCCCTTGTCGGCATTGGGATTTTTTCTGGAATATATCATCCTGCTGGCCTCGGTTGGATAGCAACGGGCATTCCCCGCCGGACAGCGGCTGCTATGGCAATCAACGGGATCTTCGGCAGCCTCGGCCTTGCTATGGGACCCCTCTTAGCAGGATTGATCAACTGGCTGTTCGGAGTTCAGGCCGTGTATCTCTGTTTAGGGCTGATGAATATCGCAGGATTGTTTATTCTTCTGCTCACAAACAGGACCGCTGCACAAAAAATAAGTACGCAAAAAACGTCATCATTGGCCCAAGAACAGGTGGGAAAGCAGGCGGGCGAGAAAGAGCAATTTACAGCATGGAAAGGCTTTGTTGTCCTCCTCGGTTGTATGATGCTGGGCGGAGTGGTTTATCGAGGAGCAACCGTGACCCTGCCTGCCTTATTTGAACGCAACCTACCGGCAGTGGTCACTGCTGTAAACAATCTGTTTCAGGGCGGCGCACTATCAGGCACACTATCAGGAACAATCTCAAGTAATCTGGTCGCAACAGTGACCATCGGCATGCTCTATCTGATCGGGATGTATGGCCAGTATATGGGCGGCAGGTTCGGCGAACGCTTTGACCTTCGATACGGTTACCTGGGATTCCACCTGATAACCATACCCTTTGCCTTTCTGATTGGAACGGCAACTGATATCCCCTTGATTCTGCTCGCAGCACTCCATTCCTTTTTCTTGCTCGGGATGCAGCCCCTGGAAAACACC